>PSRM01000102.1 GCA_003176045.1 Verrucomicrobiota bacterium
GAATAGCCTGCGGACAGATAAGCCTCCTGGTTATCTTGCTCGCGCTCCAGGGTGTAATCGTCAAATCTTTTTGTTGAGGCCGCCGCGAATTCCTCAATCGCCCGGTCTCTCTGGCCCGACTTAAAATAGTCCAAAGCCGAGAGATAATTGGCCAGGGCATTATCGGGCGCGGATTGCTTGAAGGCATCCAACGCCTGACGCTGCTGTTCGGGCGGCAATGTGCTGTCAAAAACAGCTTCGAACGTGACCTGGGCGTTATTGGGATATTTCGTGACCGCATCCTTCAACAACGACCGGTCGCCGCTGGTGCGGTACGCAGCCAGCAACCTGCCCGCGTTCGTCCGGCCACTCATGAGAAAAGTTTTGACTTGCTCAGCCGTGAGGTTGGGTGCGCCATTCTGAAAGCGCGCAAACAGGTTCGTTGGCGGCGGGGCCGCCCTCGGCGGATCGGGCAACAGGCGGACTTGCGTCTCTGTCAAACCCTGGCGCGCGGCTGCCTCCTCCGACAGAAGCCCCATCCGCTTAGTCGCACGATCCAATTCCTGGCGCAATTGAAGATTTTCATCTCGTAAATTGTCTTCGGTTTGCCGAACTGTTTGGAGCTGTTGTACCAAACTTGAGGCCTGATGGGCCTTATAAACCGCCGTGCCCGCGGCTACGGCGAAGGCCAAAACAAAAAGAGTTCTTTGAGCAAGTGTCATGATGATCGTTTTGATCCCATACTCCTTTTGATGGGACCACCGCCAATTCCTCACGCTCTTTAAATTCCCGCGAACGGCTTGTAGGGGACGACGTGAGGAGTCCTCGATCAATGTTTGAATTTTGATTTGTTCAACATATTCAACATGAGGAAACTGAGAGAACAGAGGTTTTCCTCCGTTGTCTATTTTCGATGCCGGGGTGATGAATGAAAATGCCAAACCAACTGGTGCTGGTGGTTAGCGGGACTCTCAATCGTCTCGATGAAATTTGAGGTACGTGGAGGAATCGTGTAGCTCCTGTCTGTTTGCGTCTTTGCTTCTTTGCGTCTTCGCGTTAATCCCTTACTTGTATATAGCAACATCATGTTTGGCATCCATCACTATGAAAGCTTTGTCGGGGCCATTGTCGTGTTTCAAATGATTCCCGGCCCCGGGACACTTACCATCCTCAAGGCGACCGCACGGCACGGCGTCCGTTCAGGCATGGGTGCCGTGCTTGGCACCCTGACAGGCGACCTCCTGTTCATGCTCGGGGCCGTGCTCGGTCTGGCAGCGGTATTGGCCGCGCGTCCGTTAGTATTGTCCGGGTTACAGTGGGTAGGGATCGCCTATCTGTGTTGGCTCGGGTTGAAGCTGATTTGCGCGCCTGCTGCCGGCGCGAGCACAGAGGCGGCGTCGGCTGTGAATGGTTGGACCTGCTTTCGACAGGCTTTTGCTGTATGTCTGACCAACCCGAAGGCCATCATGTTCTTCATGGCCTTTTTTCCATTATTTCTGGCGGCCGGTTCAGGACCCTACACGCTGGGAGTGATGATGGCCCATGTCACTCTGATCAGCCTGTTGTACCAGACCGCGCTGGTGTTTGTCGGCCATACGGTCGCGGTGAGCCTCTCGCGCTTCCAGCAGGCCGGTCTCTGGGCCAGACGCCTGGCAGGAATCGGGCTATTGGGTTTCGGCCTCAAACTGGCCGTCAATCGGAAATAACCGACGCGCGACTTTTTTATCGGCGTTAATCAATGCTTCTATCTTTTGGAATGTGGCCGGTTTCAGTCCCGAAGGGACGACAGACAATAGCCCAGCGTTTCAACGCTGGGTACGAGCGGTTAAGCGGCATGAGTCCCGTAGGGACGACAGAGACGGTGGTTCTGTCGTCCCTCTCAGGACTTATTCCAAGTCGGACCATGACCCCAGCGTTGAAACGCTAGGCTATTTTCTTTCATCCGTACGGGATTAGAAGGTCAAGAATTGTGGCATTGGACTAACGTCGGCGGCTTCAGAGTTTTTGAACTGCTCTAATACGGATATGAACCTGACAAAAACGACGCTCAGAATTGCGATCCTTGCGGTGCTAATCGCTGGCTCTCGGGGCGGTTGTTGTGCGTCCAATGCAGACACATCGCAAATTGGTATGACGCGTCCCGCCTCCGATGATCCCGCGTTACGTCCGGCGAACTATCAGCCCTCTAGCGAGTATTACGATTGGCGCAAGACTGGCCGGCCGGAGCGGCCCTGGTTTCACAAATATGACCAGTGCCTGGTGATGAAGATTTTTCTCGCCCAAAGAATAAACCAGGGAAAGGATTGCGAGGTCCATCTCACGTTCGAACAGGCGCTCGATGTGATCGAGCGGCTTGACCGCATCACGTGTGGCGCTCCGAAAATTGTCTATTTGGTGGGGTGGCAATACAACGGCCACGATTCGAAGTATCCCGCCTGGGGTGATGTCAACGCCCGCTTGAAACGCCAGCAGGACACCACCGCCCTCGACAGTCTCAGGTGGCTCATGCGCGAAGCGCGAAAGCACCACACCACGGTGAGCCTGCACATCAACGCTCTGGATGCATACGAGGACAGCCCGCTATGGCAGGAATACCTGGAGAAGAACATCATCGCAAAGAATAAGCAGGGTGCGCCACTCAAGGGTATCGTGTGGAACGGCCTGCAGTCCTACCCTTTGAGCTATGCGCGCGAATGGGAAACCGGTTGTGCTAAGCGACGGATTGACGGCCTCCTCAAAATGTTGCCTGAACTCAAGGAAGCGCACACCATTCACATTGATGCCTTCCACACCTATCCGCCGCTCCCAGGTGAATCCCAAGTGTCGGGCTTCAAAGGCATCAGCCCGTTCCTTGGGTATGGTCCGGAGCAGGAGTGCGCGGCGCAGCGCAAAACGCTCCGCTATTTCCGCGATTACGGGCTGGACGTGACCTCCGAACACAGCGCCGGCGGGCGGCTCGAACCGTTTATCGGTTTGCAGCCGATGGCCTGGGTTTATGAATCAGTGGGACCCGATGTTCCGCCCAGCCTTTACTGCGGCAGCCTGATGCACGCTGAAGCGGAGATCGGAACCGACCCCAAAAAACTCCCGGGTCTGCTGGAGCAGTTTTGCCTGAAAGCGGACCCGGAAATCTGGGCCAACGCCTGGCGCGAGGCGCACGGCAACCAGCCACCACCCGAAAGCGACCGGGAACGCGTTCTTCAGGGCGGCGACTGCTGTGTCTCACTGGTTTGGAAAAAGGATCTCACACTGGCCGCCTACAGCCGCGACGGCTGCGCACATAAAACCTGGGAGCTTCCCGCGGATTGGAAGCATGTGAAGACGGCCAGGCTCACGCGCCTTACTGTCGAGCAGATGACTCCGGCGGGAACCGCTGAAGTGAACGACGGCAAGCTTACGCTCTCGCTTGCCGGTGGGCATGCGGTGGTGATCACCAGCCAGTGAAGGTCTATTTAGCCGCGAGAAACGCGAACTACGCGAAAGGATACATTTTCGCGTCTTTTCGCGTTTTTCGCGGGCAAAAAATTCCTTAAGCGAGGATTTGGCCTATCTCATGGAAATTCCCTGAGGGTCAGCGAGTTCTGAAAGTCACCGCGGTCCAGCCGCGTGCTCCTTTTTCCTCCACTTTAGAACAAACTCGATAAGGATGCTGAAACAGCCCAGACCACCACCAAGCACCACTCCGGATGTTGCGCCGAAGAACGTGGCCACACCAACCGGCTCCACATCCTGCCACGGGATGATGTGACGAAAGAAGTCGGGCGTCACCTTCCCAGAGGCAAAGCCAAACAGGCCGCCCAGCACCATCCCCGTAAGCGCGCAGCCGGTGACAATCAAGAATGTGTGTTTCCAACTCATAATGCCAGGATCCGACAAGTGGCCGACGAAACGTTCCTGCCAGGTTGATTGATGTTCGCGTTTTGCGCAACTAATGAGCGGCTCGTCGCTTCCATCCAAAAATCCTTCCGCCCAGCGCCCTTGCTGCTTTTCCCCAACCCAGAGGGTTGGCAGAAGGCCGGGGGTCGTTCCGCACCAAGCGGAGCGACCCCGGACAGCCGGTCCGAATTGGGCCGCACCCCGAAGGGGTGCTAGAGCTGGCCAAGTAGTCTCAGAGAAAAGTCAATTCGACGCTCCGGCTCAGGCAGGGCAGGCCCTATGATGTGCAATTACAGGCTTGCCTGCTACCGGAATGTTTCGCCGGACCCAAAGGTCCGAGCTCCTAAACGGAAAACCAAGACGAAGTTCCCGCTCTGAGGAGCGCTAACGGAAACAAGAACATTTCCGTAACAAATTTCTTTCCCCTATTGACCGCGCGGGCTTGATAGGGGTTCGCACCCGAGGATATCGAATTTCAACACAAACGCCGACCCTGGAACTCCGGGCTGCCACCCTGCGCGATGCGCCTGGCGTATGGCTTCCGCGACCTGCGCTGGTTTGACACAAACTGATGGCTTCTGTAACCAATTGTCGGGCCGTGGAACCGTGGTCGTGACGAGCAGCATGGTCTGTGGTGCCTGAACGCATTCAGCAGCGAAAGTCATCGGCGAAGCGAGCGCACCCTGGCAGTACGTAGGCTTCTTCCGTATCGCCCAGCGATACTCCCTGCCATCTACCCTGATCCTGCGTGTTCCTTTTTTGGGAAGGGCCATATGCTACTCGTGCCAACGTCATCGCCGCGTCCAGTGAATGTGCCGGTTAGGTGGGTTGCGCATGTGATTGCTTCCTCAGCACCAGAGCTGGTGCAGCGGCAATGGCGAGCCAGAGAGTGATGAAGCCGAGTTCGTATCCCACCTGAGCAGTCCTTATTCGCTCCCACGTCCACCCGGATAAAACCGTGTCCCCGGCTGCCCGATGCGAATCTGTGCTATCCCAGAAGATGCCTCCCATGCGGTCGATGCATTGGAATGCTCGGGCCTCCAAAGGTGCCCAGGTAGCCATGGTGACTCCCAGTGTACTCATTTCTTTCAAGCCAGCCTCCCGGCCAACCAAATCTCTGATAGCTGTTTGCACCACTTGCAAGGAAGATGTGCTGCGGCACGCTTGCCACCAGCGCAAATACTCCAAGCGCAAGCGCAAACCATAAGAGCAGCCAACGCCTCATAGTGTGTGCCAACGTAAAAGGTCAGGCACAGCCGCCGGACAGTGCGCCATGACGAAGCCAGCGAGCAGCGAATCTCCTGGACCGGTGTAAACAAAAAGCGCGGCGGCTGCTGCCTGCACCGCGTTAGGCGTCATGGGTGAAAAACGTTTCTTCCGCTGGTCCCCACTCGGCTTGATACCCTTCGTTAACCATGCCGCGAAATACGTTGAAGGGTAAGTGAAAAGTCTTTGGGATGCCGTTCTGGTGATCTGTCGTCACTTGGATCGCCTCAGTGCATGGCAGTTTGTGTAGCCCCGGTGTCGGTCCATGTCTCACAATACGAACAAACGCAACAGCGCGATAGCGTTCCTCGCGTACCGCGTCGGTTATATGTTGGCGAACGGCTGGAACTAAATCATCAGGATTGGTCAGGCAAGCGGTGTCGGGGAAGTAGTCTTCGCGTTTATCTGATGCCGTGATCGCCAGACAAAAAGGAGAACGATTTGCCTGTGCTATCCGACCGAAAGCGAGAGGAATTGAGGCATTATGTAACGAGCGCATTTCCGAGTCTGGACTCCGCTTTCGCATAGCGTCTAACGCCCGCGCTCACTCGCGCCGGGCCGCTGACTTCCGAATTGCAAACTGACGCTCGTCCCGGCGTCGAGTGCAGCGCGATAGTTGGGCGAGGGGATTCGCATTTTCTCAAGGCCAATATTTATTACTCCACGGGCCGCTTACACCATGTCCCCAGAAGTGAACGGAGACAATCGGTAGTAAAATCAGAGCCGCAAATAGTGATGCTCCCAAAAGTGCCGCCCTCACCGAAAGCCGGAAACCCCGAACCCACGCTGGAAGCCCAAATAGGAGCAGGCCAGACCAAGCGACTCCTAGAATCAGACCGACAAACACGCCGGTGAACAGCAAGTTGCCGTTGCCTTGAAATCCAGTGGCGATAGCGTTCATCAGAGCGACGATCCCGCAAAGGGCGAAGCGGGCTGCGCTCCATGTTCGAGCAAATGCGCTACTCATATGTGACCGACCCAACCATTAATTCGTTGTGAAAGAACTCAATGCTAATTGATAATGGAGCAGAAACATTGACTTTTTGCAACGTTCGGTTCGTCCGCACGAATTCTATGCAGGCGGACGGAAGAAGTCAATTCCTGGGAGATGCTGGGAGAGCGGCTTTTACGGCCATTAACGCCTTTTAACGGCTCCTTAACGCCTCGCCTTTCATAATCCCTCGGTTTTCCCGAGATGTTAACGGCTTTAACGGCTTTTCACCCCCATTCAGTCCGCTTTGGACTCTCCTCTCCCGACCATGGACTTTCTTCCTCTGACCTTGGACTTTGGACCTTGGGCCTTGGGCTTTGGGCCTGGGACTCTTCCAACTCTGGCCCGCATCTGACACTCGATATCCGGCACTCCGCTTCGGACACCTGACACCTTGGCGTTTCGACTTTGGACTTTGGACTTTGAACTTTGAACTTTGGACTTTGGACCTTGGACTTTGGACTTCATAGGGACGCAGTTGCCGCGCCAGCCATATTTCATTGATCCCCTTGCCTCCTTTCGCTTGCCCGATTGAGACTGGCATACCACTGATGTGTGTGGCAAAGTTGGTCATGTGCCCCGTAAGATTCGTCAACTGGTTGCCGATCTTGAGAAATCAGGCTTTGGTCTGGTCCCTGGGGGCAAGGGTTCGCATCGGAAGTTCCGACACCCGAAGTTTCCCGGCTCACTGATTCTGAGCGGGTAGAGCGGCGATGACGCAAAACACTACCAGGAGAGGCAAGTTCGAAATGCCATCCGCGACGTAAGCAAATGAAAGCACAAGATCAATACCTCAGGTTCGTGCGCTGGGAAGACGCTGATCAACTCTATGTCGGATATTGCCCCGATTTGTTCCCCTGGGGAGGCGTCTGTCATGGCGCTACCGAGGAGGAGGCGTACCGCCAATTGTGCAAGCTGGTTGCCGAGGAGGTTGAGGAGTTACAACGGGAAGGCAAAGAATTACCGCAGCCTACAACGCGCGCAATGCGCGAGGCCGTTCCGGCTTAGCCCGGCTTAGCCCTGTCCTGCCCACCGCCTTCGTTTACGCCTCTTAACGCCTTTTAACGGCTCCTTAACGCCTCGCCTTTCATAATCCCTCGGTTTTTCCGGCCTGTTAACGGGTGTAACGGCTCTATACCCCCGAACGCACGAACTTTGTCGAGAACCTTGTCGAGAACTTTGTCGAGAACTTCTCGGAAAGCCGGTAGTGCATCCGGCAACTCCAATCCTGCCCGGCGTTCATTAGCGATTATTAGCGTGGATTAGCGTTCTAACTGCATGGATACACGGCTAAGCTCCATCCTTGTCCCCATTCGCTCCATACCGCCGCACCACCTCCAGTAACTCCCATTTCATATACCCTTTCGCAATCCCATCCCCGATCTTCATCGTCCTCGGTCTCACTCCGTAGGGACGCAGTTGCTGCGCCAGCCACATTTCATTGATCCCCTTGCCTCCTTTCACTTGCGCCCAGAGCCGCTCAAACCGCTGGTTCAACCAGCTCACCACATCCCGGCTAAAAATCCGGTCCCCTTCCAGCAAATTCACCAGCACCTCAAGATCCCGCAATAACGAACCCAGCAAACTCGTTTCCTCCAACGCCGCGCTCAGCTCTACCGCTGCATCACGCGCCAACTCCGGCCATTTGCCGCCGGCCAAATCTGCCAGCGCCAATAGCGGCTCCCAAATGTCCGCCGCTCGGTCATTCAACGTATTCGGTATCTGCGGTCCCAACGACCCTATCTCATCCGCATGATCTCTCACAAATCGCAGGCACCGCCGTCGCAGTTCGGTCCCTTCGAAGTTCCGCAACCGTTCACATTGCTCCTCCGCTGTCCGCCGTTGCATCCGTATCACGATGCACCGATCCGCCAGCGTCTCTGGCAATCGCCCCATCGCCGCCATCACCTTCGGACACCAGCACGAAAACCGTACCAGCCTCGAACACCACCCACCTACTCCATCTCCTTCACTCCGCCTATCTCCATCCACCCTCCCTTCCATTTCCTCCATCCCACCGCCTCGAACCTTCAACTTCGAGCTTCGGATTTCGGATTTCGGACTTCGGACTTCGGACCTTGGACTTTGGACTTTGGACTGAGACCCCACCCTCACCACATACGCCGTCTTCCTCGTATATCCCGCGTTCAGAATTCCCCTCAACTCCTCGTTCCCGTGCAACAGCGTGTCCGCCTCATCAATGATCAGCGTTGGTCGTGCTTCCTCAATCGCGCGGAACAGTGCTGGAGCGCTGATGTTCGCCGCCACCACTGGCCGGCTCACTAGTTCGCTCAATACCGATAGCAACGTCGTCTTCCCACAACGCTTCTCCGGTGACTCAATTCCAAGATACGCACTCACCTCTCTTAAATGGAACCCATACGTGTGCAACACCCACAGCGCCACCGCTTCCGGCGCGTGCTTCGGCAGCACTACAAAGCGCCTGAGCACTCCCTCGATTCCCTCAAGCAACTCACTTCCCTGCACCCGCTCCGGCCACGGCTCTACCTCAGGCACGTGCAAAAGCGGACTTCCATCCATCCGCTGAGTCTCATAAAACGAGTTCGCGCCGGTTGCTTTCGTCCGTTTGGTTTTCTTTGAGTTCATAGTTTTTTCCTTTCAGATTACCGGGGAGGGTGGGACAAAAACTGTCCTATCAGTAAAAGTACGGACAAAGAAATTTCAGAGCCCTTCTTTCCCCTTTTTGGCTATCGCCTGCCCCTGGTAGCGCGGGCATCTTGCCCGCGAGTTTATGGCCTTATGCTTCATGGCTATCTCCTATTGATTATCGTCTATTGGCTATCGGCAATCCTCCAACCGACGAGGCCAGAGTCCTCCTGTTCTATTTTCTATTTGCGATTTTCTATCCCGCCCGCATCCGTCAATCAAACGTCAATAAACGTCAACACCCTCCAAACTAACCGTTAACAACCCGTCAATCGGCGTTAATAAACGTCAATTCACACTAATAAACGTTTTTCGCCCATCATGGAGGCACTGTCTTACCTTCGTTCGTAGCCGCCGAGGTAACGAGGCTCTGAATCCGTTCTGCCTCTGTCCTCTGATCTACCGTCCATTGTGCGTTTGATCGCGCAACTTTAATGGGGTATTCACCCCATTTGGCTTTTTCCACGGAAAGCTCAGTCTATGCGGATAGGAATGGGGATTTTTTATGTCTGCAAAAATTTCACCGGTTTGTTCACGAGAACGGAACATGAAACGGCTGCTGCGCCACCGCGCTTCGCGCGAATATTTTAAGAGCGGGGCCTGGACCAGAAACCCGCACGAAGCTGAAACGTTTTCGGACATCGTAGAGGCCGCGCAGGTCTGCGCGCGCTACGGATTGAGCGATGTGGAATTGGCCTTGCGCCTCGATCCAGGAGCCGAGGACGTGTTCTGCACGCCCTTGCGCTAGCGGGAAGTTCTCACCTTGTAGGGGACGACGTGAGGAGTCCCTTGTAACTTTGGCTTCTTGGGCAGGACTCCTTACGTTGTCCTCTACATTAAGGGCAAGCGAGACGTCTGCCCTACTCTATTCTCATCGCCTCAAGGCCGATCACATTTTCGTTGCCGGCCTTGAGAGCCGCCAATACTTCCGCGCTCGGCTCGCTGTCGAGTTCGATGCGGCAACTCGCCGCGGCGGCTCCGTCGAAAACCAGATTCTGGACCTGTTGAATATTGATACCGGCGCGCCGTATCTGGTCCATCACGAAGGCGAGCACTCCGACACGATCGAAATGACGGACCACAAGCTGCCATTTTGCCGGCGTGCGCGAGGCCAGATTCACACAATTGAGCGCCACGCCGTTCCTGAGGAGGGTCTCGATCACCCGGACCGCTTCGTCCGCAATCGCCCCCTGCGCCTGCTCCGTAGAAGCGCCAATGTGATGCGTTCCATACAGGTTGGGCAGGTCCAGAATGGGATCATTGAATTCCCCCTTGCCTTCCGCCGGTTCGGGGTCGAAAACATCCAGGCCCGCTCTGAGTTTGCCGGCTTGCAAAGCATCCCGTAGCGCTGCTTGCTCGATGATTTCCCCTCGAGCGGTGTTAATCAGGATAGCCCCGGGCTTCATGAGGGCCAGTCGGGCGGCGTTGATGAGCCGCCGGGTATCAGGCTTCAATGCGAGGTGCAACGTGACAATGTCGGCCCGGCGCAGCACCTCTTCCAAGTTCTCGCAGCGTTCAACCCCCAGTGACTCGGCCTTCTGCGGCGTCAGCGATCGTGACCACGCAACTACTTGCAATCCAAATGCGAGAGCGCGGGCAATCACTTCCTGTCCGATTTGGCCGACTCCAATGACGCCGAGAGTTTTTCCGAAGACGCCGTCGGCTTTGGAGAATTCCTTTTTGTTCCAGTGATGCGCCCGGAGCGCCGACACATTCTCCGCGATGCGCCGATCTATGCTCAGCAGCAGCGCAAACACCAACTCCGCCACAGCCACCGAGTTTTTGCCGGGGCAATTGCACACGAAAATCCCGCGCGCGTTGGCGGCCTTGACGTCTATCGTGTTCACCCCTGCGCCAGCCCGCAATACCAGCGCCAGGCAATGCGAGGCCTGGATGGTGGCTGCACTAACCTGCTTACCGCGCACGACGAGGATGTGGCAGCCGCCAATCAAAGCAGGCAACTCTTCGGCTTTTGCGCCGGGCTTGTAAAGGACGGCACAGCCGAGCTGTTCGAGCCGCTTTAGGTGAGCATCAGGGAATTTGTCCGCAACAAGAATTTTCATGGCTTTCGTCCCTCGCACCTCGCCGCTCGTCCCTTTTAAAATGGTGCGCGATAGAGGATTTGAACCTCTGACCCCTTCCGTGTCAAGGAAGTGCTCTACCCCTGAGCTAACCG
>PSRM01000305.1 GCA_003176045.1 Verrucomicrobiota bacterium
CGCGGACATGTCCGCGCTTTGGAACACCGCGACATGTCGCGGTGTTCCAAAGCGGCGACATGTCGCCGCACTCCCAAGGCGCGCCACATTCCACTATGCCGGAAGCTCAAACGGCCATTTCTATCGCCAGCATCCGCCCCGCCTGAACAATCACCGGCTCCTTGAACCGGAGGGTCACCGAGCCGGACTCAAAGCTGAACGCGCTCTCAACCAATTTCCGAGCTCGCCGCGCTTTCACCTCTCGCGGCTTTGCTGTCGCTGACAGTATTAGTTGGCTCAGCACCAGCTTGCCCTCATTGAGGTGAATTTCGTTTCGCTGGCTCCCGAGATTGCGCGCCTGGACAACTTTTCCCCATCCCTCAGGCCCGACAAAGAAGCTCTTGAAATTTTCCGGTGTATGGCGCGGCGCGATGCGCAGCGTCTGGCGCGGGCCGTCGTACTCCCAGCCAGACAGCGCAAGCAGTAGCGACCAGGAAGACATCGCTCGGGCATAATGACCGCCACACTCGATCTCATTCCACGGGTTCCGCTGGATAGGCGCTCGCGCAACGCCGTCGTACCGATCGCGTGCAGCCTTGATGATCGCAAATGCTTCCTCGATCAGGCCCTCATAGATCATGTGCGCGGCCACCTGGTATTCGATCCCGGTCCAGACTTCGTCTGAGTAGAGCATCACCTTTTCCGGTCGGCCTCCTTTCGGCCAGGTGCAAATGATCAGACCCTTGTCTTTTGCTCCAGCAAACGCTCGCGGCGCATGGTGCCAGCCGGTGAGGTCGCTCTTGAAGTTATACTTGAAGATTGAACGGAGCGAGGAAACCACTTTTTCTTTAGGCAGGATGTAGCCCAGGCCTAGCTGGTGAGCCCACCATTGACCGATGAGTTGGTCAGCCATGCAACCGGGACCCACTTCACCCTGGCGCTTCATGTAATCCGGAAGATGCTGCTGGAAATACTCGCCATTCCAGCACAACTCGATCAGCTTCTTCTGGCCTTTGTCGAAAACGATGCGAAAACGATCTGCCGCCTCACTGTCACCCAGCCGCTTAGCCCAGTCTTCGCCCGCCCGCAAGGCGGCCATGTAATAACCGCTGATAAAAGTGGTGACGCCGTGCAGAGCCTCATCGTAGGTGTTCCACTGGTCGTCCTGCAGGAAGCCGGCTGGGCCGGCCGGCGGATGCGGCGCTTCCTGAGGTCCGGCGCTCGGTTGAACTGCGCCCTTGGCATCCCTGGCGATCAAATAGCCCAGCCCGCGTTTTATATGAGGCCAATACTCTTTGAGTAACGAATCATCCGGACAGTTCAGCGCCTCTCGATACGCCTTAAGAATGCAACTGGCATGGCCATCGGCGAAAGGATGCTCGCCAGTCGGATGAGGCGGCGAAGGCACATCGGTTCGGTTGTTGATTCCGCCATCCTCGCGCTGTTGATGCTTGAAATCTATCCGCCGCATATCCCGCTCCAGGTCCGGGAACAGCCGGGAGAGCGTTTGCTCGTAGCCCCACACATGGGTGCAGGTGGGCTGGCAACAACCATTGGAGCCTTCCCACCCATAGACGTCTCCGTTGGCGATGCGGAACACCACGCCGATATGTCTCGCGATTGCCGCGTTGGCGGTCAGGCAATCCAGCAGCCAGTAGGGCAAAGTGCTGTCGTAAACCGTGGCGCGAAATCGTTCTGTGCGTTTGTGCAAATCGGAAAAGCCGCTCACTGCCTCCCGCATCACTACCCGGGCGTCGGTCCATCGTGTCGCGTAGTGACAGCCCATCCATTCATTCTTTGCATTGTGCTTGTTTGGGTAGTGCCACGTCAGAAAGAAAGGCACTTCAACACTTCCACCCGCCGGAATAGCGACAGTGGAGGCCACGGCGCCGTAAACCGTGTGCCCTGAGGGCGCGGGCGGATTCGGCCTGCCCTGATTTGGAGCGGAGAATTTGCCGTCGGCCTGGAAGCGTTGCCAGACTTCGGCTCGATGCTCGGTGGCAGGAGAAATGGTAATCTTTCCGGCAGTTGCGGCCAACGCCAGCGTGCCGAAACCGGGGCGCCTCTCCGGGGCTATGGCGGGCTCCTTCCCAGGCTTCCCGGCCTGCTCGACGGAGCGCGGGGACGAGGCCGTCCCCGCCCCTGAGGAAACCTCGGCGCGCATGAACAGTCCCTCGGCTTTGCCTTCGTGAAGAAGTTCATTCACGTTCCCCCCGAAGCTCGGATTCGCACTCCCGTCATTCGGCCCGCTTGCATCGTAGCCGATGGGATTCTGCATCAACGCCGCAAGTGAAACTGTCTGGCTTGCTTTTGTGGGATTATGAATCTTAAAAATAAACACGGCAACCGGCATAGAGGAAAAATCAGAGTCCAGCGGTGCGAACGGGCTGAACGCGGTCAGTTCGAGTTGAACGGGAAGCGCCTCATCCTGGAATTGCAGATGCGCAAGCGGATACTCCCCTGTCATCTCGATCCGCTTGACCCGTGGCCAATCGGGGCCGCCTGCAGTTTGAAGCAGTTTCGTCACACTCCCGGTTTTGACCAGAAAATGAAACGGAACATGGCCATCGCGCAGCGTGTTGAAAAGTTGCCAGGTGGTCAATTGGCCATCGCTGCCGATTTCGAAGTTTCCCGTGCCGATTCCGCCCAGGTGCATTCGGGCATCCGTGTGGCGGTCGGACGAATAAATCCGCGGATCGGAAGGCCCGAGCAACTCGCGCCGCCACCGCTCCAGCGCATCGGGTGCCAACTCAAATGCGCTCCAGGCTGGCGCCGCCGCCAGCATCACAGCACTCGCGCCGGCTTTCGCGATAAAATCACGCCGGGTGATATAGTCTCCGTATTGTGGGCCACAAGTTCCAGAGCAATTACATTTGCGCATAAGGGGTTCTTTCGGAATTTGATTGCAAAGCTTTGCGTATAGGCTGCGGAATAGTCAACAAGAACAGTGTTCAGAGCGGTGATTCGGATGTAGAGTGTTCCCGTGGCTGGTTACGAATTTCATCCGACGGTAGCGCGGTGGTTTGAGGAGCGATTTGGGGCTCCAACGGAACCGCAGGCGCGCGGCTGGCCCGCGATTCAGTCGGGCGCGCATACGCTGATTGCCGCGCCGACGGGCTCGGGCAAAACGCTGGCGGCTTTTTTTGCGGAGCTGGACCGGCTGTTCCGCGATGGACTGGAAGGCAATCTGCCGGATGCCACGCGCGTCCTGTATGTCTCGCCGCTCAAGGCGCTGAGCAACGATATCCACAAAAACCTCGAGGACCCGCTGGCCGGAATTCGCAAGGCGCTGCTTCAGGCGCATGGCGTCGCGCCGGACGTCCGGGCGGCGGTGCGGACGGGTGACACACCATCCTCGCAGCGACAGGCCATGGGCCGCAAACCACCGCACATCCTGGTAACTACACCGGAGTCGCTTTACCTGCTGCTGACGTCGGTTTCAGGCAGGCGGCTGCTGGCCACGGTGCGAACGGTAATCATTGATGAGATTCATGCGGTAGTGGGGAATCGGCGCGGCTCACACCTGGCTTTGAGCCTGGAACGGCTAGCCACGCTGGTGGAAGGGCCGTTGCAGCGGATAGGGCTTTCAGCCACGCAGAACCCGATCGAAGAAGTGGCGAGGTTTCTTGTGGGAAATAGGGGTGGGGACGGCCTCGTCCCCGCTTCCGAACTGGGGACGAGGCCGTCCCCGCCCCTTTCCTGTACGATCATTGACGCAGGTTTCCGCCGCGATCTCGACCTGGCCATCGAGGTTCCGGGCTCACCGTTGGAGGCGGTGATGTCCAACGAAGTTTGGACCGAGGTTTATTCTCGGATTGCCGAGCTCATCGAGGCCCATCGCACGACGCTGATCTTTGTGAACACACGGCGGATGGCCGAGCGTGTGACGCATCAGTTGTGCGAACGGCTCGGGCCAGACAAGGTCACGTCGCATCATGGAAGTCTCTCGGCCAAACTGCGCCTTGATGCGGAAAACCGCCTCAAGCGCGGGGAGCTCAAAGCGCTGGTGGCCACGGCCTCGCTCGAATTGGGGATTGATATTGGCTCGGTGGACTTGGTTTGCCAAATCGGCCCGACCCGCTCGATCGCAACCCTCTTGCAAAGGGTGGGCCGCGCCGAGCACAAGCTGGGCGGTCGGCCCAAAGGACGCCTGTTTCCCCTCAGCCGTGATGAGCTGGTCGAATGCGTGGCGACTGTTCGCAGTGTGCAGGAGGGAAAACTCGACCGGTTGTTTATTCCTGAAAAACCGCTCGATGTTCTGGCGCAACAAATCGTGGCCTGCGTCGCGTCCGAGGAATGGGAGGAAGAGAAGCTGTTCGAACTGATGCATTCAGCGTATCCGTATCGCGGTTTGACCCGAGAGGAGTTCGAAGAGGTGCTGCGCATGCTTGCGGATGGGTTCAGCACCAAACGCGGGCGCCGCGGCGCATTGATTCATCACGACGCTGTGAACCACCGCGTCCGCGGACGGCGCGGTGCGCGCCTGGTGGCGCTGACTTCCGGTGGCGCGATACCCGACAATGCCGATTATCGGGTAGTGGTCGAACCGAGCGAAACGTTCATCGGCACCGTGAACGAAGATTTTGCAATCGAGAGCCTGGCCGGAGATATTTTTCAACTCGGCAACGCCTCCTGGCGCATCCTGCGCGTCAACTCGGGCACCGTGCGAGTCGAGGATGCCCACGGTCAGCCGCCGAATATCCCGTTTTGGCTCGGAGAAGCGCCGGGGAGGACGGATGAGGTGTCGAGAGCGGTGTCGGATTTGAGGGTGGAGATGGAGCGGGAGTTCAACTTTCAACGTTCAACGTTCAACGTTCAAAGTCCGAAACCCGAAATCCGAAATCCGAAATCCGAAATCCAACTTTCGGCGTCAACAGTCCACAATCCACAGTCCACACTTCAAAATCCCAGCGCGCTCTCTCCGCTCACCACTCGACCCTCGACCCTCGACCCTCTTCCGGTCAGTGGTCAGTGGTCAGTGGTCAGTGGTCTCGCCCCGGCGGAAGTCCCCGCAAGCGCTGCGATTCAGCTCACCGACTACTTCGCCGCCACCGAAAAGGCTCTCGGCGCCCTGCCCTCTCAACAGACACTGATCATCGAGCGGTTTTTCGACGAGTCGGGCGGGATGCAGTTGGTGCTTCACTCGCCCTTTGGGATACGAGTCAATCGGGCCTGGGGCCTGGCGTTGCGCAAACGCTTTTGCCGCTCGTTCAATTTCGAGTTGCAGGCGGCCGCGACCGATGACGCAATCGTGCTATCTCTGGGCACACAACATTCCTTTCCGCTGGAGGAGGTGTTTCGTTATCTCAACAGCCGCACGGTGCGCGACCTTCTCATTCAGGCTCTACTGGATGCGCCCATGTTCCCGGTGCGCTGGCGCTGGAACGCCACACGCGCGCTGGCTTTGCCGCGACAAAGGGGCGGACACAGAATCGCCGCGCCCTTGCAGCGCATGGAAGCCGAAAATCTTTTGGCCTCAATTTTCCCAGACCAACTCGCCTGTCCCGAAAACCTGGTCGGGGACCGTGAAGTTCCGGAGCATCCATTGGTGCGCCAAACGATCGAGGATTGCCTGAGCGAGGCGATGGATATTGATGGGCTGATCGAGGTGCTGAAGAAGATTGAGTCGGGCGAGGTGAAATGTCTGGCGCGGGATTTACCTGAGCCATCGCCGATGGCGCACGAGATCCTGAACGCCAAACCCTACGCCTTCCTGGACAATGCGCCACTGGAGGAGCGCCGCACCCAGGCGGTGTATACCCGCAGGGCGAGCGAGTCCTCGGCGGACGCTGGTCTGGGTGTGCTGGATGGCACCGCTATTGAAAAAGTATGCGCCGAAGCGTGGCCGCGCGGGATGAATCCAGACGAAATGCACGAAGCCCTTCTGCTGGCCGGCGCATTGACCCAGGAGGAAACGCAGCGCGTCTCTCCGGAAGCTGCGAGCTGGCTTAGCGCTCTTGCGGCCGAGAGGCGGGCGGGGCTTCTCATCGGGCCACGTCAGTTCTGGATTGCCGCGGAACGCTTGCCGATGCTTCGCGCAGTTTATTCTGAAGCGCGCATTGAACCGGTGCTAGAGCCGCCAGCGTCGGCGATTGGGCAACCGTGGGAACACGAGCAGGCCTTGCGGGAGTTGGTGCGTGGGCGGATGGAGATCAGTGGGCCTCTTAGCGCGGCTGATTTAGTGGAGCTTTTCCAGGTCCCACCGGTGGAAATCGAAGTCGCTTTGCTTGGGCTTGAGAAAGAAGGCTTCGTTTTGCGCGGAAACTTCAGAGGAGCGCCGAACTCCGTTTCGGCGCGAACAGGCCAGAGCGCTCAGCTCCTGGAATGGTGCGACCGCCGATTGTTGGCGCGGATCCATCGGCTGACGCTAAACCGGTTGCGTGCAGAAATCCAGCCGGTCACGCTCGCGGAGTTTCAGCGATACTTGCTCGCCTGGCAGCGGGTTGCGGTCGAAGATCGTGCGCAGGGGCCGGAGGGTGTGCTGGCGGTGCTGGAAGCCTTGGACGGCTATGAATGTGCGGCAGCAGCCTGGGAACCGGAGGTGCTCGCGCTACGCGTAAAAGAGTACGACCCGCGCTGGTTAGACCAGCTTTGCTTCACGGGCCGGATTGGCTGGGGCCGGCTCGGTCCGCCGCAAAATGGTCGCTTGGCAGGTCCGATCAGGTCGAGTCCTGTATCTTTGTTTCTGCGCGAGAACCTGGGCCACTGGCTTGCTTTGGCTACTTCGCCGCCCGAGCATGAGTCGTCCCCCGAAACCGCGCGGGTGATGGACATGTTTCAACATCGAGGTGCATTGTTTTTCCACGAATTAATCCAGGAAAAAGGCGCGCTGCCGTCGCGAGTCGAGCAGGCGCTCGCAGAACTGGCTGCTCAAGGCTGGGTGACCTCGGACAGTTTTGAAGGTCTGCGCGCCCTCTTGCTCCCGCAGGAAAAGCGCACGCCCTTCGTTGACGCCACGCGGCGCCGCCGACACAAATCGGTCACTAGTGTTGAATTCGCCGGCCGCTGGTCCCTGTTGCGGGTCGGAGCGCGGACGGCCTCGTCCG
>PSRM01000211.1 GCA_003176045.1 Verrucomicrobiota bacterium
CCCCGGCCCTCTCCCCTTCCGAAGGGGAGAGGGGGAATCGCCGGCCGGTTGTCCTGCAAAGGTACGTTCGGGGGTTAATGCGGGGAAGGGTCCCGGGAATTCTTACGTCGTCCCCTAATCTAAGGTGTCTCGAACTCAATGGCGGTGGCGGAAAGCGCGGGGACCACGATCTGATTTTGAAGTGGCTTGGAGGTCGAAGCGATTCTCACGCGCTCGGGGGCCTCCCAGTGGTTCATGACATCCGGCTGGCGAGCATCGAGCCTATCGCAGAGAGTTTCGCATCTGGCCGGGCGGATAGGTTTGGAGAAGCCGTCGAAATGAGTCGAGAGGATGACTGGTTCGGTGGAGGAATTAATGGCGAAGAGGCAGAGGGAATGGGCCTCGGGCGAAGCGCAGGCGAAGAGGTCGAGGGCGTCGTTGGATTGTTCGAGACGGAGCGGGACCTCTTTGGCGTGGCGGGCGTAGAGTTGCATGACGTAATAGCTGGGGCGTTTGAGCAAACCGGAAGGCGAGGTTTCGATGATGGCGCCGGCATAGCTGTTGGCCAGGTTCGAGCGGCAGGCGATTTTGACTTTGTCCGAATGGCGCATGAGGACGTGGAGATAACGCGCATTGAGCAGGGCCGAGCCAAGCGTGAGCATTTTGCCACGGCTAAGACCCCAATCGCCGCCAGTGACGTTCCATTCTGTGACAGCGATTTTAATTTGGTCGCAGCCGGGCGTGCTTTCGATCTTTCGCGAAAGGTTCACAAAATCGCGGTCGCAAGCGGCGAGGTCCGGGGTGTAGTGATGAGGGCAAACGAAAGCGATGTCCTTGCCGGATTGTTCGAACGACTTTTGAGCAGGGAACGAGGTCATGAGGAGGATGTCAGGATCAGCCTGTTTCATCTTTTGCGCGAAATCGTTGAAATGATCGAGATAGTTCTGATCGTCGCCACTGATTTCATTGCCCACTTGCCAATACCTCACATGATAGGAGGGGGGATGGCCGTTCGCGGCGCGTTTGGCGCCCCAGGCTGTAGTTATATCGCCGTTGCAGTAGGCCACAAGGTCAGCCGCGCTTTGAGGCCCGTCCGAGAAGCTCAGGCAAATCAGAGGCTCGACGCTGCTCATCTCGCAAATCTGGCAGAACTCGTCAATGCCGACGTCGTTTGAATCTATCCTGCCCCAAAATTTGTTGCGAAACGGCACGCGCTGGTCACGCGGGCCGATGCCCTGCTTCCAACGGTATTCGCCCGGGTCACACGCTGAGCCGCCCCACCGAAGGATGGCGGGATGAACGTCTTTGATGGCTTGCACAACGTCCGCACGCCAGCCGAGGCGATTGTCTGCCGGCATGAGCGAGAGCTTGTCGGCCCAGACGTGGCCGTTCCCCTCGACGAGCACTTCGAAGACAACGCGGTCGGTTTCGCCTTTCGAAGTGAGCCGGGCCGAACACCCTCGCAATTCGTAGGATAGTGGGGGAAGTTTCGCCGAAGCCAGGATCATGCAATCGCCGGTAGGCAGCAATGTCTTCAAGCGAACCGTGCCGGACAGTCTAGATGAGTCGGTTCGAAACCAGCCGGAGAACGCGTACGACATCCCCCGCTTCACCGCGAGGCCGGATTGGGTCAGGCTGGCCGCTTTACTGGAGGTTGCGGTGAGACGAGCGCTGCGGAGACCATTGAATGGGTTTTCGGTGTCGTAGTTCCAAGTTGGGTTCTTATCCCATTCGCGGTCGCAAGAATTGGGCTTCCCATCGTAATAGGACCACTTGGCGGCGCGGACGACGCCTGCAAACGAGCGGTCGTTGAGCATCTCAGCCCACATGCCCGGGACGACGTCATCCAGCAGTTCGACGAAATTGCCGAACAGCATCGGGCTGATATGACCGGAGTGGATAGGCTGGGAGTAGATTGTGGCGGTGGTTTCGCGGGCTTCGGCGAAAAGCGGCGACGACTGAAGAGATAAGGCCCCGATGGCGAGGGCGCATCTTGGCACCGTAGCAGCCGGCGTGAGGAGGCTCTGAATGAATTTGGACAAACCGCGAGAAAAGAAAATTAGAGCCTCCTTACGTCGGCTGCTACGAGGGGGTTGTATCATGCCCAAGGAGGTAAGCATGTGCGCCCTGGCAAGGGCAACTTGATTCTTTCGCGACTAAAGGGAGCTCAAAAATTTTGCCCGCTAAAGGACGCGAAAAGACGCGAAAAGGGGACAGGGACATGGCAGACTTCCAAAGATTGCTCTGAGGTCCAGAGGCACTGTCACTCACGACGAACATGACCCACATGATTAGCACTCTCATGCAGGAACAAAGAGGAGGCTGCGCAAGAAACCCTCTCTTCGGCCGGGTGCTTGCAATTGTCGAGGTTATCCTGGTGTTCGCTCTAACTCATGTGGCTTACCGGGCGCTCAAGAGCTTTACTGTGATCGGCAGGTGGGACTCGGGTACAAATTTCGTTCCGGGCGCGATGATGATCCTTGTGACGATTTTGGTTCTGGTCCTTTGCAGACGCAGGTTCGAGGCTTATGGTTTGGGCGTAAGCGGCTGGCGAGAGCACTTTAGCATGGGGTTGATGTGCAGTTTGGTGTTGATCGCGGTGTGGGCGACTGGCTATCTGGTGACAATGATTCACCTCGATGCGACCAGACCGCCTGATCCACACGCCCCTCGACAAATCCAGCGCGTGGCCGGATTGGCTTTGATCGCCGTCCCTGCCGGAATCGCCGTTTTTGCCGCGCTGCGTTCGAGAAGGCAGGCAGCGAAACGAATTCCACCCGTCGTCAGCATCCCGGCTATTCTCGCGTTGCTATGTGTCCTTCCCATTGTGGCGATGCACTATCGCCAGCGGGCGCTGTGGATCCAGGCCTTGTGGCTCTTCCTGGGGGCGGGATTCGGCGAGGAGATCTTTTTCCGCGGTTATATTCAATCCCGAGTGGACGCGGCGTTCGGATGTCCGGTCCGGTTGTTCGGGGTTCAGTTTGGGGTCGGGCTGGGAGTTTCTTCGGTTTTATTCGGCTTCATTCACGCGTTGAACACGGTGGATTATTTTCGTGGCCGTTTCGATTTTGGCTGGGCCTATGGGTTGGAGGCTGTCGGGGAAGGGATCCTCTTTGGACTCATCCGCGCGAAAACCGCCAGTGTCGTTCCGGGCGCGATCACGCATGGTTTGTTGGATGCCTGGGCCCGGATTCCGAAGATATTGTTGGGTGGGTGACTCGCCAAGGGTCGTTGACAATGGGAGGGGCAGGGGCGAGGTTCGCGGGGACCACGGATATCCGCCGCGTCGAAATGGAGAGCGGGCCGCCCCGGTCTTTGGCGTTCCGTGGGCGGAATTCTCAGGGCAGACTGGCAAGAGGGTTGCTGTTTCGTTAGACCTTTTTTGGTCCATAAAAAAGCTGTGAGTCGGGCTTGTATCACAAAATGCACGTCAAGGTTCTGGAACCCCTGCCGGGGTGCTCGGCCCCAACGACGCTTTTACCGGGGGTCGCTGTGTGCGACCCCCGGCTACCTTCTGGCAACCCTCCGGGTTGCCTTGCTGGTGGTTTTCGCAATGTCGGCGAGAGCGATTGTACTGACGAATCCGATCGTTTTCGTAACTCAGCCGCCAGTTCCTCGTGAATTAAACAGCTCTGTATCAAATACGTTTCTGTCTGTAGTAACGCTGTTCGGAAACCATTTGGCGGACACGGCGCATGCGGGACGCGGAGGGGATCTTTGGCTCATGATGACCAATGGCGGGCTGGTTAACCTGACGCGTAAGGCCGGATTCGGGACCAACGGTATTCAGCATGGCATCGGAATTGACGTTCGCGATCCGGCGATTCATTGGAGTGGAAAAAAAGTTCTGTTCAGCATGGTGACCGGCGCGCCGACGAATGCGACGGATGCAACTCCGTTCTTCTGGCAGCTTTATGAGGTGACGAACCTCGATGCAGTCATGGCGAACACGAACACGAGGCCAGCGATTTTCCCGGTTCCGAACCAGCCAATGAACTGTAACAACGTGACGCCGACTTACGCCACGGACGGACGGATTATTTTTATGAGCGACCGGCCGTACAACAATCAGTCGTGGCTCTCGCCTCAGCGGGACGAGTACAAGAGCGCTCCCTGCGTGACCGGCGCCTACAGCCTCGATCCTGCTACCGGTGATCTGCGGATGCTCGAGCATTTGCCGAGTGGCGCGTTCAATCCGTTCATTGACAGTTTTGGGCGGCTCATCGTTACGCGCTGGGACCATCTCATCCAGGATGGCAACGCGACAAGCGACCGGCTGGGGCGGGCGACAAACGGGTCCCTGAATTTCCTGAGCGAAACGGCCAATGCGCCCACGCAAACGAACAATCTCATCGAAACCTTTCCCGAGCCGAACGATTTCGATACGAATTATTGCGCGCAACTGGGCGTCAATCCCAACGGCTTCAACATGCTCCTGCCCTGGGCCCTGGATCAGGCCGGAGGCAATGAGGAGGTCCTCAATCACGTGGGACGCCATGAGTTGGCCTCCGCTCTTGCGCAGTCATTCACCAACGATGCGAATTTGATTTCGTTCACCAATTATACCACGCGGGGCGCTTACGGGATCATCACTGCGAACACGAACTACTTGAACGGCTTCATGCAGATTACAGAAGACCCGCGCACGAACGGGCTTTACTGGGGCGTGGACGCGCAGGACATTTCGATTTTTGGCGGGACACATGCCGCGGGCCAGATCCTCACATTGACGGGCAGGATGGGACTGAATCCTACCGGAATGGTTATCTCTTATATCACTCCAAAAGCCGGCGCCAATGGGCCCAATTCAGGCGGTTTGTTTCGCAATCCGCTGCCCATGTCCGATGGCGCGGTGGTTGCGGCGTTCACGCCGACACCCACCTCCAGCAATTTCGGCTTCGACACAAATATCGGCACGGCGTCGCAGCCGATTTCGATGTACCATTTCCGCCTGATGACGCTTACGCGCAGCGGCGCGTTCTTGGTCACGAACCAGTTTATGACCGCTGGATTGACGAATGTGGCGATCTATTGGGATGGCAGCACGCTCGTGACGAACGCCGGCCCGTTATGGGAATTGCAGCCGGTGGAGGTGCGGGTGCGGCCCGTGCCTGCGCCTGTGAGCACGCCCGTTGCTGGCGTCGAGCAACAAGTCTTTGCGAGCGAGGGGATGGATCTTCCGACCTTCCAGGCCGATCTCGCCCAGCGCGGCCTGGCCCTGGTCGTAAGCCGCAATGTGACCGCCCGTGACGCCGCCGATAAACAGCAACCTTACAACCTGGCGATCCCCGGCGGCACTCAGACCATCGGCACTAATAGTGGGAGGGTTTACAACATCACTCACTTGCAGTATCTGCAAGCCGATTACCTGCGCGGCTATACGTACGGGACTACCAACATCCAACCCGGCCGGCGCATCCTTGCAACGCCGCTGCATGCAACGACTGGCTTTAATTATTCGAGCGACAGGACCAATCCGCCCGTGGGCGGCACAGAGTTGATGAGCGACGGCTCGCAAGCCACGATCGTGCCGGCCGGCCGCGCGGTGACGTGGCAGCTCACTGGCGTCACCAATGAGAGCATCGTGAAAGAACGGTATTGGATTAACTTCAGGCCCGGGGAAGTGCGCACGTGCGCCAATTGCCACGGGATCAACGCGATGGACCAGATCGGTCGCCCCCCGCCGACCAACGCGCCGCTGGCGTTGCGGCAACTGTTGCGATTGTGGCGGACGAACTCTGCGAATGCTTATACGCTTACGGTCAGCAACGGGCTTGGAGGTGGAACTTTTGGCGCGGGCGCAATTCTTACGCTTACGGCAAACACGCCACCGAGTGGAAAGACTTTCGCCGGCTGGCAGGGCGCCAGCGTAAGCAATGCCGCAGGGCCCACGGCGTGGTTCATCATGCCAACCAACAACGCCATCGTAACCGCGACGTTTTCCAATCTGCCGCCGCCGTTGATCCAGAGTTTTCAGCCTGGTTCTAATGCAGCGAATTTTTCAGTTGCCGCGCAGGCCGCGGCAAATCAAACCTGGATCTTGCAAAGCTCAACCAACCTTATCAATTGGAGCGACCTGGGCACAAATGTCTCGGATGGAGCGGGGAATATTCAATTTGTAGTCCCGGCCAACACAAACGCGCCTGAGGAATTTTATCGGGTAAGATCGCCCTAAGCCTGGGACGTCGATAACGTTTGAGCCTCCTAATCCCGTAGGGATGACAGAAAATAGCCCAGCGTTTCAACGCTGGGATCACGGCCGCGAGTGGAATAAGTCCCGCAGGGACGACAGAACCCCGTTCTCTGTCGTCCCTACGGGACTAGCGGTATTCAAGCTCTCCTACCCAGCGTTGAAACGCTGGGCTATTGTCTGTCGTCCCTACGGGACTAAGACTCGGCTACATTTGAAAGGTTTGTGTGATCCAACCAAAGGTCGGTCCCTACGATTTAATGTTCTAGCGTTGTAACGTTTTTGACGTTTTTAATCCGGCTCGTCGGCCACGGTTTGCGGCCGCCGATTGATGAGCGAGTCGGCTACGTACACAAGGATGGCCAGCCAGCACAGGGCGAAGCTCCAGAGTTTGGCATGATCAACGGGCTCGGCGAAGAGAAAGACCGCAACCAGGAATTGGAGCGAGGGGCCGGCGTATTGCAAAAAACCCATCGTGGAAAGGCTCAGCAGACGCAACGCTGCGCCAAAACATAGCAAGGGAACGGCAGTGATGATTCCAGATAAAGAGAGAAGGCCGCGCGTTCCCCAGGAGGCCGCCGGGGAATGTAGAATGGGCAAAGCAATGATCGCAAGTGGCACGAGCATGGAGGACTCGATGAGCAGGCCGTGCAAGGAGTTGATGTCCACTTTCTTGCGAACCAGGCCGTAAAAGCCAAAGGTCAACGCGAGCGAAACCGAAATCCACTCCGCGCCGGCGCTGCGCAGGTAAAGATTCGCTACGGCTAAACCGGCCAGCGATACGGCCAGCCATTGCCATGCCCGAAGCCGCTCGCGCAGAAAGATCATCCCAAGAGCAATCGAGAGGAGCGGATTGATGAAATAGCCCAGGCTCGCTTGCAAAAGCTGCTTGCTGATAACGGCATAGATGAAGATCAGCCAGTTCAGCGCAATGAAAATGGCCCCAGCCGAAAGGAAAAGGATGTTTCGGCGGCTCTGCAGAACTGGCCAGATATGCCGCCATTCGCCGCGGATTGAGACGACCAGGGCGATGAAGAGGGCTGACCAGATCACGCGGTGGCAGAGCACAATGAGCGGCGGCACATTCGAGAGCGCCCGAAAGTAAAGCGGGATAAACCCCCAGATTATGTAAGCGCTGAGGGCGTAGAGCAGGCCGGATTGGGAGCGGCGGATTCGGGGCGGCGGCGGTTCCGGCGGCGGACCCAACGTAGGACGGTCAGTTTGCTCGATCACAAGATTAAACTATAACAAAAAAAGTTGTCCAGGTGGGTGGGATTTTGCGTCTATACATTGAAAGCACGATATGTGTTCAGATGCCAAAGTCCGGGAATGGCGCGAAGAGGCGGCCAACGGTGATCATGCCGCAGCTTCTAACCTGCTCCGTGAGTTCTACGGCCCCATCTTCGCGTATCTTAGGCGCTTAAGCGGCAATGACACCGATGCGGCAGATCTTGTCCAGACCACGTTCATAAAGGTTTGGAACTCCCTGGGCCAATTCCGCGGTCTTAGCTCAGTGTCCACGTGGATGCATCGGATCGCTTACCACACATATCTGGATTGGCTGCGCCAGGATCACCACGCCACGCAGCAAAGCGAATCGTGGTGGGAAAATCTGCCGGAGGAGAGCTTTGGGCCACTGGAGCGGACTGCGCAAAGCGACTCGGCCCGGCATTTGTATGCCGAGGTCGAGCGCCTGGAAGAAGAACTGCGTCAGGCAGTGCATCTGCACTATTACCAGGGCTTGTCTTTGTCTGAAACGGCTGAAGTGCTTCAGATTCCTGTCAGCACCTTGAAATACCGGCTGCGCAATGCTTTGGACCAATTGCGATCACGGCTTGAAAAGGGTGAACTCAGGCATGGATCGATTTCTGTAGGAGACGCCAACCGCGAAAGCGGTGCAATGCCCCAAGTAACACCAAGAGCGGCCGACGTTTCTCCCTCTCACCTTCGTCAGGGGGAAGGGGCCGAAGGGGAGAGGGTCGGGGTGAGGGGTTCATTGGAAGATGGCTCAGGCAGTTTGTCCTCGCGGAAACCCGCACCAACCAGGGACTCCTCCCCAGGAACGGCTGTCCCGGGAAATACCCCTCACCCCAACCCTCTCCCCTCCCGAAGGGGAGAGGGAGATCCGCCGGCAGGCTGTCCTGGAACGGTACGTTCGGGGGCTCAATGCGCGGAAAGGTCCGGGGACTCCTTACGTCGTCCCCTGCAACTGTGAGTGCGCGCGAAGTAAAAGGAAATTTCTCAACCCGTTATCCGATATGAAAACGACTTCTGAAATCGAATACCTGCTGGAACATGCTCCGCGGCCGGCCCCTCCGGCGCACCTCCTGGATTTGCTGGAGGAGCAGATCCAGTTGCCTGCGCCGCAGCCCCCGCGGCCCAGGTCCACTTTTTCCTGGCGGCGGATTTGGATTCCGCTTTCCGCCTTGGGCGCCGCCGGAGCCTTAGCCATCTCAGCGGGAATTTCGCACTTTTCAGGCACGAAACTTAGCCTGGAGGTCAGCCTGGTTTCGGCCTCGGAAGATCGCGCTGGGACGTGGGGCGTGTTCGCGCCTGGCCTGGGGGATGATAACGGCAATGGTGTCGGGATTGCCAATGACTGGAATTGGCGAGCCACTTTGCGGCTATCGCAAACAAAAACCATAAAGGTCATTGAAGTTGAGCACGAAACCTCAAAACAGATTTGGACAACAGTTAATCCCCTTCATTGGCCACTCGTGGTATTTTACGCGGCTGCGCAGCTCAATCATGGCTACGGCCAGCTTTTGGGGCCTTTCAAGGCCGGGACTCACCAGCTTGATTTATTCGGACAAATTAACAACCGGACATCGTATGGAACGATTTTACGAATTGAATTTACGGACGGAACAGCGGTATCGGCCCGCATCCCGCCATCATCCATAACAGTGGGTCAAGCCGGCGAAATGACCGCTGGGCAGCAACGAGGCGGGCGGCCCATTAACCCGGCCACGGCCTCCCTCCTCATCTACGGCGATACAGGCGCGTCCAGTCCGGCGAGGCTGGTGGTGGAAAGCTCGCCTCAGCCGCTTATTACCTGCCTGAATATGCTTGGGTGCGGGCGTATTGCTATCGAAGCCACGGGCGTACCCGGACAGATTTATATCCTGGAATCAACCATGGATCTGACGGCGCCGGTCTCCTGGCGTCAAGTGGCAACAAATACTGCGGATTCCAACGGGAAATTCGAGTTTTCCGATACAAAATTGACCAATGTTCCAGCGTGTTTTTATCAATTACGGACGCCTTAGAATGCGGAGCGCGGACATTCTTGTCCGCAGCAGCGTGTTACTAAGGAGGAGCGCACAAATGGACCTCAGAGGCCGTTTGAACCTTGCTGCGGACAAGAATGTCCGCACTCCGGGCGTGGTGTCCGGCGTCGTTTTCAGCTAATTTTGCGCCTCTTTTTAGGCTTCCCATAGGGGGCCGGATGTGCAATACTTAACGTTCAATTATCAGGTATGAATATGAGAATGAGAGAATTGGTTTTCGGAGTTTCAATTGCGGTTTTCGGCGTGGCTATCGCCTCGGCTGATCCAGCGCCACCGCCCGCCGCCCCGGCTCCTGCCGCAGTTGCGGCTGCCACAAACAGCGGCGGGGGCACCATACAATTTGCCGCCACGGTGGGCGAGTTCGGCAAGGTGCAGAAAGGCCAAATGGTGAAATACACCTACACTTTCACCAACATCGGCGCCGACACGCTCGAAATCAAGAACGTCCAGCCCGGCTGCGGCTGCACTACGGCGGGCGATTGGTCCCGCAAGGTCGAGCCCGGCAAGAGCGGCACCATCCCCATCCAGTTCAACAGCCAGAATTTCAATGGCCCCGTTACAAAGTTCGTCACCGTGACAACGTCGGATCCCAAGAGCGCGAGCATTCAACTACAGCTTAAGGGCACGATTTGGAATCCAATCGAAGTCAGCTCGCAGTTCGTAACCCTGGCGGTCACGCCCGACAACCAGCATCCCACCGGCCAGGTTACCATCAACAACAACCTCGAAGCCCCGCTGCACGTTTGGGGGATCGAGTCCAACAACAAGATTTTCACCGCCGAGGTCAAGACCAACACGCTCGGCAAGAATTATCAGGTCATGGTTTCGGTCGTACCGCCCATTGCTCCGAATCCATCGGGCCAGATTACCCTCAAGACTTCGGCTACAAATATGCCTGAGATCAAAATCACCGCCTGGGTGAGCGAACAACCGCTGATTTCGGTCTATCCCATGCAATTAGCTGTTCAGCCTGCGCCGCTGACCAGTCCACAAACGCTGACTCTTACCATAGTCCAGAATAGCACCAACAATAATCTCAAGGTGACCGACGCAGCGGTGGTGGAAGCGAATACACCGGTCAAGAATGTTGAGGTCAGTCTGAAAGAAACACAGCCTGGGCATTATTACAATGCCTTCGTTACCTTTCCGACGAATTTCGAGCTCGCCCAAGGCCATGCCCTCGAATTCACAGCAAAAACTACCAGTGAGAAACTCCCTGTCATTCACGTCCCGATTACCCAGGCGCCTCGTCCGCCAGTGCCGCCGCCGGCCCCAGGCGGCGTGGCGAATTTGACCCCCGGCGCACCGGCCCCGACGCCCTTGCCTGGCGGTGCCGCACAGGTCCAGCCAGTTTCGGCCGATGGCCACAAACTGCCGACGCCCGCCCCACGCGCGACCCAATAGCGAAAGCGGGGCAGGAAGTCGTGGAGCGTCTTGGAGTGCGCTCCCGATCTATCGGGAGCGCTTTGGCTGCGGCGTGAAGGTTGCTTTAAAGCCGCTGGACCGGCACACGGTCCAAAAGCTGCCAATGTTTAGCGAACTTCGATGAAAAGGATAGTCCAGGAAGCCCTCCTTGTTGCTGTGGCCGGTATTGCTCTTTCGTTCGCGGCCAATGCATTGTCGCCGCATGGGCTTAAACTGACCACGAATTACTTCCCAGCGAAGAAGAGCACTCAGCCCTCGGCTGGCGCGACGAATGTAAACCCGGCTTCGAGCAACGCCGTTGCCGATTTGACACCTTCAGAGCGGTTGGCCGCGGCGCTGAAAGAGAACGGCCTTCAACTAGCGGACAGCAACCTCGTCTTGCGGCTTCTCCATGATCCTCGTTACGAACAACAACTGGTTGTCTTCATTGACGCCCGATCTGAGGAACATTACAAGGAAGGACACATTCCGGGCGCCTTTCAGTTCGATCACTTTCATTTCGAGAAGTACATCCCCACGCTCATGCCCGTTTGCCAGGGCGCGGAACAAATCGTGGTCTATTGCGATGGCGGCGATTGCGAACTGAGCCAGCACGCGGCAATGTTTCTGCGAGACAGTTTCGCCGTGCCCGCGCAGAAACTTTATGTTTATGGCGGCGGGATAAACGAATGGAATGCAAACCATTTGCCGGTTGAGATCGGAGAACGAAAGAGCGGCCAGATCAAAGCACCCGCGCCGTGAACCCGAACCAGGAGGCAATTGTGAGTGATAACGGCCGACGTGAGGAGGCGGAGGGCAGGGGACAGAGGGCAGAGGTCAGAGGACAGGGGACAGAGGGCAGAGGTCAGAGGGCGGGGGACCGAGGTCAGAGGTCAGAGGGCGGGGGACGGAGCTGGTTGCGGTGCTGGGAGGAGATTCTTGCGGTGCCGGCGCGCTGGCTGCTTGGTGGGGCGTTCATTTATATGGGTCTTGTTAAGGCTCTGAATCCAGGCGCGTTTTTGGAGTTGGTGCGGGAGTATCATATTGTTAATAACTCATTGATTCTGAACTCGATCGCCGCAGCGCTGCCGTGGTTTGAAGTTATTTGCGGTTTGTTGCTGGTGGCCGGCGTGGCTGTGCGGGGGACGGCGGTGGTCACGCTGGGAATGTTGGTGCCGTTTACAGTGACGGTCCTGCGGCGCGCCCTCACGATTGCGTCGGTTCAGAAGCTTGCTTTTTGCGCGGTGAAATTCGATTGCGGGTGCGGGAATGGGCCGCAATTTATCTGCAAGAAGCTCGTCGAGAACTCTGCCCTGATTCTGCTTTCCTGCTGGCTGATTTTCAGCGCCAGCCGCTATTTCTGCGCGCACTTCGAGCTTTTCAAAAGAGATTGAACGGAGCGCCGAATTCCATTTCGGCGCTTCAACAGTGTGAACTATATAGGCCGCGCCGAAATGGAATTCGGTGCTCCGCATCCTATGCAAATTCGCATCTCAAGACTTGGCTAGGCTTTGGGGGACTGCTACAACAGGGCCATTATGTTCTGGAAACCCCGGTCCCTCTCCGTCCTCATTTTTCCGGCTTTAATTTTCCTGTCTGCTGGTTTCGTTTCTTCGGCAGCGCCGCCGTACCAGGGCAAGGGCCTAATCCCCACGTATTTGCGCTGCGAGTATCTGGTGAACCCGCTCGGGATAGATGAACCGGCCCCGCGATTGAGCTGGATTGTGGAGTCGGGACAGCGAGGGCAGAGGCAAACAGCTTACCGGCTGGTGGTTGCTTCTACCGAACCGCTCCTCGCCAAAGAAACGGGCGATTTGTGGGACACGGGCAAAGTCGAAAGTGACGAAACCATCGGTACGGCGTTCGCGGGAAAAGCGCTCAGTTCCAATCAGCGCTGTTTTTGGAAGGTGAAGGTGTGGGATCGTGATGGCAAAGAATCAGCGTGGAGCAGTCCCGCTTTTTGGCAGATGGGACTGCTCAGTCCGAGTGACTGGCACGCGGAGTGGATCGGCTACGACAAGCCGCGTCAGAACTTGTTGCAGGAAGCTCCCTTCGAGGGCGCCAAATGGATTTGGCATGCAGCAGACCCGGTCCCCAAAGCGCCCAAGTGCAAGCGGTTGCTCGTTACCACGTTCAACGTGCCCGAAAACGCTAAAATCAAGAGCGCGCAACTGTATGCCTCGGCGGATGATGCTATGAACTTTGGTCTCAACGGGCACTTGCGGCTGATCACCGAGCCCAAAAACGAGAGCTGGCGCCAGGCCCGAAAAGCCGAGGTCACGGCGGAAGTCAGGCCTGGTCGGAACGAGTTGCGTGTGCTGGTCGAGAACGCCTCGGAAGGTTCCGCCGGCCTGCTCGCGAAACTCGTCATTGAAACCGAAGGACAGACGCTTACTTTTGTATCGGATAATTCCTGGAAATCCACGGATAAGATGCCTGATGACTGGCTGCGCGGCCATGTTGAGTCGGCGGACTGGCCAGCCGTCCGCGTCGTGGGTGACTACGGCGCGGAGCCGTGGGGAAAACTGATGTTCTCCGATCTGTTTCTCCCGCCAGCCAGTTATTTGCGCACACAATTCAAAGCCGATCAACCGGTAGCCCGCGCAACGCTCTATGCTACGTCACTGGGTCTGGTGGACATGCACCTTAACGGACATCGGGTCAGCGATGATTATTTCACACCTGGTTGGACCGATTACAACAAGCGGGTTTATTACCGCGCCTATGATGTAACCAGCCTGGTGCGTCGTGGAGACAATGCCCTGGGAGCTGCCCTTGCCGATGGCTGGTTCAGCGGCTATATCGGTTATCGCAACGTCCGCGACCATTACGGCAAGCTCACCCGGGTTCGAGCGCAGTTGCACCTGGAATTCAAGGATGGCTCGGCTGCGGACGTCGGCACAGGTGCGGACTGGAGAGCGGCGACGGGCCCCGAGTTGGAGGCCGACTTCCTGAAGGGCGAAGCGTACGATGCGCGGCTTGAGCGCACCGGCTGGTCCGAGCCGGGCTGCGATCTGAGCAAGTGGGAGCCTGTGAAGGTCGGCAGCGATGAAGTTCATCCACTGGTACAGGCGCATCCTGGCCCGGCCGTTCGCGTCTTTCAAGAACTCGCGCCTAAATCGGTAACCGAGCCCAAGCCGGGAATGTATGTGTTTAATCTGGGCCAAAACTTTGCCGGTGTAGCGCGGCTGAAGATCCGTGGAGAGCCCGGCCAGAAGATTACTATGCGTTTCGCCGAGCGCCTCAATCCTGACAGCACCGTTTATGTAACCAACCTCCGAAGCGCGCGTTCCACGGATACTTATATTTGCAAGGGCGGCGGTCTCGAAACCTGGCAGCCGCGCTTCACGTTCCATGGTTTTCAGTACGTCGAGCTTACAGGCGTAAAAGAGAAACCTAGGAGCGACACGATCACTGGCATCGCGCTGAGCAGCGATACTCCCGAGGTGGGCAAGTTCGCTTGCTCCGATTCGATGCTCAACCAACTGGCCAGCAACATCAAATGGACCCAGCGCGCCAACTTTATTGATATACCCACCGATTGCCCTCAACGCGATGAGCGGCTCGGTTGGACCGGCGATGCGCAAGTTTACGTGCGCACGGCCACGTTGAATACCGACGTGGAGGCCTTTTACAGCAAATGGCTGGTGGACCTGTGCGAGGACGGCCAGCGCGCAGACGGTCAGTTTCCGATGGTGGCGCCCATAAAAGTTGCCGAGAACGATGGCGGCCCGGCATGGGCGGATGCGGGCGTAGTTTGCCCCTGGACGATCTATGAAGTCTATGGCGACAAACGTGAGCTGGAACGCCACTACCCGGCGATGAAGAAATTTATCGAGTTTTGCCGCAATCGGAGCACTCCCGAGCTTCTTCCGCCCGAAAAATTTCATTGCTTCGGCGACTGGCTAAACATCAACGATGACACGCCGCGGGATGTCATCTACACGGCTTACTTTGCGCGGAGTACGAAGTTAACGGCGGATGCGGCCACAGCGCTGGGTAAAACGGAAGAGGCCGCCGAGTTAAACGATCTGGCCAAGCGGATTCGCACAGTCTTTAACAAGGCGTACGTCGGCGCCGACGGCCGGATCAAAGGCGACACGCAAACTGACTACGCCATGGCGTTGGACTTCGGGCTTGTCCAGGGCCGAAAGGCCAAGCTGGCGGGCGAACATTTGGTCGAGAAGGTCGCAAAGCGCGACTATCATCTTTCCACCGGTTTCATAGGAACAAAGTACTTGATGCTTGCGCTTTCGAAAATCGGCCGGCCTGACCTAGCCTACCGTCTTCTTCATAATAACACGTTCCCGTCGTGGGGCTTTTCCATTAAGCACGGAGCCACGAGCATCTGGGAGCGTTGGGATGGGTGGACACCCGAGAAAGGATTTCAAGATCCCGGCATGAATTCGTTTGCGCATTATTCCTTCGGAGCCGTTTATCAATGGATGTTCGGGAACATCGGAGGCATTAACACGAAGGGACCGGCATTCAAGCAAATTGTTATCGCTCCGCAACTGGACGAGAAGCTTACTTGGGCAAACGTGGACTACCGAAGTGTTCAAGGACTTGTCGCCAGCCACTGGAAACGGACTGGCAAGGGTGTAGTGTTCGACTTGATAATCCCTGTGAATGCCACTGCTGAGGTCACCTTGCCGCCCTGTTCCCTCGAAGGAGTCAAAGAATCGGGACATCCAGTCGGCAAAGCCGAGGGCGTGAAATTCCTGAGCATGAGAGGAGCAAACCCAGTGCTCGCTGTGGAATCGGGGCACTACAGCTTTGAGGTTCCGATGGCCAATGTGAAGTAAATGGACCTCCGTGCATTTCCTGTTGCTACGCCAAGCGTAGGTGAATCCCGAAGGGATTCTGTCCCAAAGCCCAGGGTTGCGCGGAACGCGCTACCCTGGGAAAACTGTGGCACACGATAACAACCCTGAAGGGGTTGTGGCCCTGGCGTTGGCGGAAAGCCGCAACCCTTTCAGGGTTGAGGACGACCACCGCATTAAACCCAGGGTAGCTCGCGGCCTCGCAACCCTGGGCTGGAGGACACAATCCCTTCGGGATTGAAAAATGCGTGAAAAATGCGGCGGACTTGCGTCCGCCGCTTATCAGGTTTCGCGCGGAGGAAAGTGGGGCCGCGCGCCTGTTGGGGGTTACGACTTAAAAGTGCGGACGTGTTTGATCAGGGCTTTGATGTCGTCGTCGGATAGACCTTCGGCGGGTTTCATCTTGATTTTGCCCTCGTCGTCTTTGATGCCTTCTTTAATGGCTTTGAAGGCCTTTTCGTCCTTCAAATCGGTCTGCCACTTGGCTTCGGTCATATCTTTGACGCCGGCTTTTTCGCCCATCTTGGTTTTGCCTTTGCCATCAGGGCCGTGGCATTTCTGACAGGTTTTTTCCCAGTTTTCTTTTACTTCAGCCCCAATAGCTTTCGGAGCCAGGAACGCCGTTGCGACAACGGCCAGGGCCAGGACGATAGTTTTTTTCATTTGTTTTTTCCGTGTTCAGTTAAGTATTGAATGTGCGGTTCAGTTTTCTGAAGAGCACGGGGCAGTTCCCGCGGCGCTTTGTATTAGAGGCCCGCAGATTCTCCACTTAACGCCATAACTCTTCATACTTTCTAGTGAGTAAGATGCCTGAATGCGGTTGGATAACTTTACCTAAATTGGCCAAAGCTTACCCTTTTTTGGCCCCGGTACAGCTCAACGCAAAGACGCAAAGTTGCAAAGGCGCAAAGAAAGCGGCGGGACTGGATCGGAGCGCGGACATTTTTGTCCGCAGCAAGCCGGAGCGGAAATGCGCGTTATGAAAAATCTGAGCCTGCGAGCATTCGGACGTTGCTGCGGACAAGAATGTCCGCGCTCCGGAGTTTTGCGCCTGCGTCTTTGCGTTAAATCTGCCCTATCAGCGTCCTGAAAGGGGGGAGCGAGCGGATTTGGAGAGAAAAGGATAGGTGGCGCGCAAATGGGGTTTGTCGTGGCAGGTGAGGGTGCAGGAGCCGGAGAAGCGGCCGGTGGAGATGAATTCGAGCCGGCCATTGGAAGAGGGAGTAACGTAATCGCGGTTGAAATTAATTAAACGTTGCTGATCAGCCACGCCATGAGAATCGTGGCACGTCGTGCAGGCGGCTTTGGCATCTTCGATATGGAAACGGTGGCCGCGGTCCTGGCCTAGTTGATTCATGGCGCGGAAACTTTGATCGCGCAGGATGCTGCTGCGGTCGTGGCATTTGTAGCAGAGGGCATAATTCGCGGGGCTCTCGCGCTGAAAGTCAGCCAGTAGCAGGCGTCGCTCGAGTAGAGGCGGGAAGCTCGATCCGTGCGGCCCATTAGCGCCTGAGCCCCCGGCTTTCGGTCCCTGGTCGTTATTGTGGCAATCGGTGCAACTGACCAGGCTCGAAGTGGTCCACGGAGCGATCAGACTGGGAACATTGGCGTTTCGGCCCGGGGTGAGGACAGGATGGAAGGATTGATTGGAGATCTTGAATTGCAGGCGTTTATTGGTTTCGACGAATTGCCGCGTGATGAGCGAGGGGGCGCGATTCAGGCTGTCTGCATGACAACGGAAACAGAGCTCGTATTCCCGGGTGGCGGGGTTAATGACTGCGCCGGAGGAATTAACGCCTTTGACCCCCGCGATCGGATGGGCTCCCCGGCGCACAGGTTGGGTTATTGTCTCGTGCCCTGGATCAGGTTTGGCGGCGTGAGAATTGTGGCAATCTGAGCAGGCCGTATGGCGAGCACTATTCAGCGGGTTTTCCGCCAGGCTATGAGTGGTCGAGGTCTGGAGCACCGGATGCGCGCTCACTTTGCGAAATTCCGCGGTGAGATCCTTTGCGATAGCCTTTCCGTTATGGCAGACAAAGCAATTTTGCTCCTCGCGGGCCTGGATGAGCAGACGGGCCTTAGAGCCGGCTTTGTGGGAGGTGTGACAGATCTCGCAGCCGGAAGGGGTCGTGGAGCGTGGAGCGTGGAGCGTGGAGCGTGAGGGACCCAGTGGCAGTGACCTGGTCGTTGTAGCAGAAGCCGCTGAAGCCGCGGCAGTCGGAGTTGTGGTGGCCAGGGCGTGGGCGGAGCCGGTCCAGCCGGGTTGGATGTGGCAGGCCAGGCAGAGGGCTGAGCCGGTGTTATCCATGACCAGAAAACTGCCGTATTGGTCATCGTGCGGGTCGTGACAGGTGACGCATTGCATTTTTTGCAGGGAATCAAGCTTGAGCCGTTTGTCTATGGCTGATGGGTCCTGCACGCCGGGATCGGCGGTGGCGAGATTCGGGTCGTAAACGAAAGAAATGGGATGGTCCCCGGAGAGATCTGTACCAAGATTGCTTGGGCCCGAGGGCAATGTGGTGACACCGCTTTGCATTTGAATAGTCGTCGTTCGGCTGCTGACCATGCCCAGCGCCACGGTCCCATCATGGCAACTCAAGCAGAGCCTTGATGAGCCATCCGGCTGCCCTACTGTTGCTTTGAGTGTTGGGCTGCTGTAAACGACGTAGTTGGTCACAGAAGACATCGCGTGGCTCCATAACGGAATCTGCCCAGTGGTCTTGTGAACCGTATGGCAAAACAGGCAGACGTCTGTTTCAGCGCTGGCTTTGATTGTGCCGGGGCCGCTGACGGAGAGGTTATGCTTGGAATGGACGACGGTATCGGCGGAGGTGGCGGTCGGCAGGAGACAGGCGAGGAGGAGAGTGAAAAGTGAGTAGTGAGCAGTGAACAGTATTCGTCGGACCGGTCGGACCGGTCGGACCAATCGCTTCGAATCTGCTGGCAGGGTAACTCTCATAATCACCTACTGCTCTCCAAGGTACTCGAAAACCTGCACACGGCGGTTGTACGAATCGGCCACGTAGATAAGATTGTTTTGGCTGATAGCGATCCCCGCAGGCACTCCGAACTGGCCAGGACGGGTTCCGCCTTCGCCCCAAGGCAATAGAAACCGTCCAGAGAGATCAAAAACCTGGACGGTATCGAATAAGGCGTCCACCACATAGATATGACCGAATGAGTCCGCGGCCACGCCCTTGGGCCTGCCGAAGCTACCCGGCGCATCGCCGGGGCCGCCGATCTGGGCGACGAAATTTCCAGAGCTATCGAAGACCTGAACCCGGCTGTTCAGCGAGTCTGTAACCAACACGTGGCCTTGACTGTCGGTCCCAACGTGTGTCGGATAATTGAACTCGCCGGGCCCGAGGCCGCGCTTGCCAAACTGCAGCTTCTGGTGACCGGCCAAATCGAAGATACGCACCATTTGCGCCTGGGAATCAGCGACGATGAGTGAATCACCTAGAAACGCCAGGCCTGCGGGTCGCTGGAGGGGGGCGGCAATCGTCAGCACTTCCCGGCCGTCCTCTCCGAAGGCCAGGATTTTGCCCAGTTCCGAATCGGCGACGTAGAAGACGCCTTTGCGGCAGGCCACCGCCACTGGAAAGGCGAAGGCTTGTTTGCCTGCAGCCGTCCAGCGGTGCCATTTCTTGTGTGCCAGATCGAAGTAATAGACGGCGTTCTTGCCGGTATCGGCGAGGCATAGATTGCCAGCTTCGTCGAGGGCCACGGCGAACGGCTTGGCAAACCGCTCTTCTTCTGTCGTCTCGCCGGTGAAAAAATTGACCACTCGTTTCCAGCGGCCCGGCCCGCTCCCGATGTCCGCCGGCGTGGCGATGCTGCGGACGTAACGAATGCGGGGTTGATCGGGAGCGAGAGGCCATACCGGCGCCGCAGCAGCGGCTGCAGAGGGCACGCGATGCAGCCCGGAGCAAGAGGAGCACAAACACCAAACACCAAACACCAAACACCAAAGAAACACCAAGCTCCAAGCTCCAAGACCTTCAGGTCGTCTTTGGTGTTTGAGATTTGAAGCTTCTCTGGTGTTTGGTGTTTGGTGTTTGGTGTTTACTGTTTGTCCCCCTCGACCCTTGACCCCCGTCCCTCTCCTTTCGTGTCCATTCGTGTTCATTCGTGGTTCTGATGTCAGAAGTTCCTTCTCACGCGGAAGAATCCGAAATCGCGTAATTGTTGTTCACTCGTTAGATCGCGGGCTTCATGTTCATAGCCCAATCGTACTTCCAATTTGCCCATCGCCCAGTTTAGATAAGTCCGCACGGCGAACAAATCCTGATCGAAGCCCAGGCCGCGTTGCTGGCGGTAGCCGGCCTCGACGCTCCAATTAACACGCGTGAGCGGATGCCACTCGAAGTGCCCCATAAAATCATAATACGTCAGATGCTCGGTCGGGCTGGGCGTAGTCCCGGTGCCTGAGGAATAGGTTGACCATTGCTGGTTCAGGTTTATTCCCAGTGTCGAAGAGCCGGAGACGTTGCGCACATACGATTCACTCAGATTTTCGCTGCGCAAAGTGTAAAGCGTGCCGCGGTGGTCGAGGTAATCGGCGCGAAGCCCGATTCCCTGCCAATTGAACTCCGCCCCGCCTTCCCATTCCGTATAACTGTCGAGCAGGAATTCCGGCGAACTGGCCTGGTTGTCAGCGAAACCATATCGGCCAAAGATATTCATTCTATCGTCCCAAAACCGGAAGTTAAGCTGGAGGTTATTCGCAAAGGTTGTGTAGTTGCCTGAAGGATTGGATTGGACCGTGTAAGTGACGAAGACCACCGAGCCGGGCTGCACGTGGTTTGGGCCGAAGGTAATAATTTGAATCTGCCACGGGTCGGTTGTCGTAATGACCGTGTAATCCGATCCTTCGATCAGCGCAATGCCATTCGTGAGGGTGACGCTATTGACCGCGACTTGGCGAGGTTGGTTCAATTTGAACAATCCGGTATTGGGCACGACGTGCGATTCATTGGCGATGACCAATTGCGAGCCGGTTGCGTCCTGCTGGTTCAGATTGTAACTGGAATTGTTCATTAGCTCGATCCGTCCCCAGCCTCCGACATGTTTCGAATAGTCCATAGTGCCCGTAAAGCCCGCGCTGTTCCAATCCAGGCTGGAGTCCGGGGCGCTGCTTTGCAGATTGAACCCGTGCAGTTCAAAGCTCGAAGATAAACTGTCGTAAAGCTGATGCTGAATGCCGGCCGCGCCGTAATTCTCGATCGTGTCCGACCCGGCCGCTGAGGACCACGAAAGCGTGTAGTTCTCATAGGTGCTCAGGCGAGGGGCCAAATCCAAAGTGTAATTGAGCGAGGCGTTGAGATCCTCTGATGATGATGAGCCAGGCGCTTCGGTATCATAGAAAAGCAGGGAAGATCTCAGCGTGCTGCGGCGATAGCGCTCCAAATCGGTCAACGAAAGGTATTGGTAACTGTTTTCACTTTTGAACGATTCCCCAGGAACCTGAGTTTCTCTGTCAAAATTTCCAAACTGATAATTCAAATCCGTGAAGTCTTCTTTCCCCCGCTCATTTCGCGCATGAAATGTCACCAGATCCTCATGGGTGATCAGGTCCTGGTTGAGTCCGCTGCTGTCCTCATCCACGTGCTGGTAACTCAGCGTGAGGGGCACCGGCCCTTCTCGATATCCGGTAAGCACGCCATAGTTTTGCGAATCCACCAGGGCAGAGCTGAAAAGGTCATACTTAATCTCTTCGTGCGTGCGGTTGAACGTGAGCGTGGTGGCATAGGGTTTAATTTGCAAAAGATTGGCCGTAAATTGACCATCCAGCCGCAGTTGATCTGTCTCACTGGTCGCCGATGAACTGCGGTCTTGCAGGAAGACGTAGCCAGGCTCGAACAGCAGGGAATATGTCAAAAGGTAAGGATGATAAATATAGTTGTCCCAGGAAATACCCACGGCCGGAGAGATGTACAATCGTGAACTGTCCTGGGAAGTTCCGCTCGGCTTTGACTGGAAAGTGTCGTGTTCGGCCTCGACGTCCGCCTTGATGTACTTGAGCGTGGGCACCCATAAGGGCCGTTCGATGATCTCTTCGTTTTGCCAGATATCTACGTACTGGGCGTGGACGACAGTGCTGAATGGCACCCACACAAAAAGCGCAAAACAGAGCCAAACATTCCAGCAGCGCAGATTTTGCCGGGAGGTTACTGCGCCGGTTTGGCGAAGCTTTTGGAGTGCGGCAGTCCTCTGCCGCTTTGGCTTTTTGTCGCGGACCATCCAAAGCGCCAGAGGACTGGCGCACTCCAAGACGCTACCACGCCAACCATGCCGCTCCCAGAACCAGAAGCAATTTCTGAAACTGGCGCGCATAACTGGCTACTTGGCAGACCCCGCTTTGCCCGCGGCTTTAAGCAAGAACTTATCCTGGCCCTGGTGTGGATCATGACAGTCCACACAGGACTTCTGGGCCGTGCCGGCGTGCGCCTTGACCTTGGCCATGTCTTTCTCCTCGTGACACTCCGCGCAGAGTTGGCGGCGATCCTTTATCAGGAGCGCCTTCTCCTCGGACTGATGCGGATTGTGACAGGAAGCGCACTCCCCGTTAGCGGCCGGATCGTGCTTGAATGGCGCTTTGGTGATTTGCTGCTGGAGTTCGTCGTGGCAGTCAAAGCAGAGTTTTCCTCCTGACTTGAGGACTAATTTCTTGTTGTCAGATAGATGCGGATTGTGGCAGGAGACGCACTCGCCGTTTTCCACGGGTTGATGTTTAACTTTCGCCTTGCTGAGTTGCTGCTGGACATCTTCGTGGCAATCCGCGCAAAGCTTGCCGCCGGCTTTAACCAGCAGCTTCTTGTTTTCGGATTGATGCGGATTGTGGCATGAGACGCACTCACCGTTTTCCACCGGTTGATGCCTCACTTTGGCTTTTGCGAGTTGTTGCTGGAGGTCTTCGTGACATTCGCCGCAGAGTTTGCCGCCTGCTTTGACCAGCAGTTTTTTGTTCTCGGACTGATGAGGATTATGGCAGGAAACACACTCTCCATTCTCGACCGGTTGATGTTTAACTTTTGCCTTCGCGACTTGTTGCTGAAGGTCCTCGTGGCACTCCGCGCACAGCTTTCCGCCCGGTTTGGCCAGGAGCTTTTTCTGATCGGACACATGCGGTTTGTGGCACGAGATGCACTCCCCATTCTCAACCGGCTGATGTTTCACCTTGCCTGAGGTCAGTTGCTTCTGGATGTCGTCATGGCAATCGAAGCAGAGTTTTCCGTCGGGCTTGATCAGCATGCCCTTCTGATTCGAGGCATGAGGATTATGGCAAGCCAGACATTCGGCGTTCTCGACTGGCGGATGTTTTGAACCGGCCTTCTCAGGCAGTTTATCGTGACAATCGAAGCAGAGATCGGCTGGCTTTTTGACCAGGAGCTTTTTGATGGCCGATTCGTGGCCTTTATGGCAGCTCAGACATTCACCATTCTCGACCGGTTGATGATGCACCTTGGTTTCGGCCAGGAAGTCCTTATGGCACTTAAAGCAAAACTGGCGCGTGGAACGGTGCAGTTGCTCGATATTTTCTGAAATGCCGCCGCCGCCATGGCACTGCTCGCATTTCCCTTCCTCAAAGGGCCGATGCAGGACCTTTTGGGACCTTTTCTGAACTACAGGACCGGGTGCTGCCGCGATGGCTTTGTTTGTAGAAGCCTCCGCGACGACGGGTCGGTTGGTAAGGGAGCTTTCGGAGGGAACGCCATCCAGGAAAAACCGCGCCCATTTACGTTGGGTTGTAGGAGCGCAACCCGTGAACATCAACAGGCCGCCAATCAGCGCCAGGCCGATGGGCAGGATGAGTCTGGCGGCTTGAGGTCTGACCGGTCTGGCTTTGGAGTGCGCGGACATGTCCGCGCTTTGGAACTTGCGTCCCGCTGAGCGGGATCGCGCAGTGGGAAAGTGGCGACGTGTCGCCGCAGTCCAAAGTCTGACCGGCCTGACTTGCCCATGGGGGCCAAAGACTCTCATTTCTTATGTCCAAAGCCATACACACTGACTTTATGTGAGCCAAGTTGATTAATGATTACGGCCAGGTATTCCAACTCAAAATTCGGCGCGGCATAGCTTTTGAAATAAGAAACGTCGTCATAATCCAGAAAGATCTTGGCCGGCAAATTCTGCACTCTGCTGGCCCCTTCCGGCTCAGTGAACCACGTCAGTAGCCGCCCTTCCTCATTAAAAATCTGAGTCGCCTGGCTTAAGGCATCCACCGCGTAAAGCCGGTCCTGGCGATCCACGGCGATGCCTTTGACGCGGCCGAACTGCCCAAGACCCTTTCCCATCTCTCCAATCGAGCGGATGTATTTGCCTTCGCTGTCGTACACTTGCACTCGAAAAGCTCCGGAGTCCGAGACGTAAAGACGCCCCTTGGAGTCGAGGGCCAGGTTAGTCGGAGTGTAGAGTGGCCCCTTGCTATTGAGCTCCGCGCTTTTTTCATTCAGTGCCTTCAGGTCCTCTTTGCTCGTTTCCCCCTGCAACTTCGCTTTCGCCTCAATCGCTGAAATCTCCTTCTGGAGTTGTGCGATCTTAGGCGCCTCTTCAATGCTCGGGATTTGCCGGACCAACGTGCGGCTGGTTTTATCAAATACTCGAACCGAGTGCTTCATCAGATCAGCCACATAGATCTTGTCTTTGCTCACCGCGACATCCAGGGGTTTCAGCTCATCCTTCTTCCCCAATGTGGCCAGGTAATTTTTGTTCTTGTCGAAAATCACGACTTGTTGACGGCCTGTGTCGGTCACGTAGCAGAGCCCATCGGAGTCGAACGTGATGTTTTGTGGCTGCTTGAGAGCGCCTTCGCCCTGCGCATCCAGCGCAGCAAAGCGCCGCGTCTGTAGATCCGCCACGACAACCGCCTGGACCTCTGTGTCGCAGATGAAAAGCTTTCCGCCGCTGCCGGCGCCCCCATAAGGTTTCCCGATCTCTTTGGCGGCCGGCTGGACCCCCGTGAGAAATGTCATCAGGTTCTTGTCCTCTTTACCTCGGAATTCCTTCTCCGAACTGAAGGCGGTGAGGAATTGGAGGTGCGGTTCGTCCGGAGGCGGCGGATAAAATTCATACGCCTTCTTCCCCGTTTTTGTTTGCGTCGCGCAGCCCGCGCCAAACCCAATGAGGACGGCAAACAGGCCGGTTCGCGCGATATTTTGCAGCGCCAGGATTCTCATAGTTCTCATACCAAAATAGTTTCGACCCGGAGTGATTTTGCGACTCACCATTTCTTGCCCGTCCATGGACATTTTTTGCTGAGTGTTGACGGCCTTAACGCAAAGACGCAAAGACGCAAAGAAGCAAAGGGGCAAGGAGCTAAAGGGAAAGCGTGCCGGGTGAGGGCACCCGGCCTACAACCCAATACGTTTCGCGTGTAGGCCGGGTGCCCTCACCCGGCGTCTTGGGGTAAGAGGAGTTTTCGGACGGAAGCGCGCTTGATTTGGCGTTCGGCTTTCCGCCTTCCACAATCCGCAATCCGCAATCCGCAATCCGCAATTCCCTATCGTCCCTCGTCCCTCACCCCTCAACGAAAGAGGCCCTGGTTTCCCAGGGCCTCGAGAGACCGCCCACTCAGAGAGCGGAGTGGACGGGGGAGGACGAACAAGACCTACTTGTTATGGCACGTCAGGCACAATGCGCCGCCATTTAAGTCCACAATCAGCTCATGGCTGACGGTCGCGGAGGCACCGTAGGTGCGATGAATGTCATGGCAGGAGGCACATTCGACGGTTTTATCGGTTCCTTTCAACATTCTGTTCAGGTTAGCCGGGAGGTTGTTGAGTTCGCCCGGCGCAGCAGCCTGCGCGGCAGTGTAGCTGAAGCCGATCGGGTGCATCAGAGTTAAGCCGTTGTGTGCTCCAGTAGCGCCGCCATCGGTCTTGACTGCCCAACTTGGGACGTTGGTGGCCACGCCGCCGTTGCCGTTGATGCCTCTTTGGAGCTGGTTGACAGCGATCGAGCCATCATGGCAGCTCAGGCAGGCCACTGACGAGCCAAGCTCTGGGGTAAGGCTCAGCGAATTGAAGCTGACGCTGCCCGCTTGATCGTAAGTGATGTACTTCGTGGTGGCATTGGTTGCGACGGCATGGTTCCACAACGGGCCATGGGTGGCGCTGTAGGCCTGCGCCCCGTGTGGGATGTGGCAGACCTGGCAGGGGTTCTGGTAATAATCCGCCGAGTTGGTGCTCCCGGACGGAGTCCCACCCCATTGAAAGGTGGCGATTCCCGATTGTGAAAAGACGGCCCCAGCGGTTCCCGACGAGCTGAAGTCATGTACGCTGCCTATCAGGGTAGCGTGACTAATGGCCGGGACGAGCGCCATCATGGCGGCTGCAGCTAGCCATTTTAACGTAGTTTTATGTTTCATTTATTTCCTTTTGTTTTATTGCACGTGCTTATTTGTGGTTTGGTTGTTCTACCGCAGGGCTTCAGACGGAAGCCGCGGGTTCAGAACGCCTGCACCCAGCGCTGGGCGCAGCGTTTTCCAACGAGAGTCCCGTGCCGCCAATTCGCGGCACGACGCTCCCGTCGAAAGTGGTACGGAGGCGCGGACGGCCTCGTCCGCGCGTCTGACGGGTCCGACCGGCCAAACCGGCCCGACAGAAAGCGCTCCCAATGCAAAAAGTGTCCATATTCAAGCGGCACAGGTTGCGGTTTGTGCGGGCGCCCAGGCGGGCTGGTTTTTCGGGGCAAAGATCCTCTCTGGCCGAGGCGCGAGTTTCCCCATGACCTCAACCACGCGCTCACTAATAATCTCCTCGCACCGGACCAATTCCTGTTCGCGCAATTGCACGTTCTGGCGCACCAGTGTTTCCAGGTGGTCCACGTTGTAGAGGTAAACGTTGTCCAGGAGCTGGGTTTCGGGATCAATGTCGCGCGGCACCGCGATATCTATCAGGAACAACGGGCGATTGCGCCGCGCAGCCATGACCGAAGCGATGTCCCGCTGCCGGAGGATCAGGTCCGGCGAACCGGTCGAACTCACAACAATGTCCGCCTCGGTCATTGCCCGAAGGCACTCGTCGAACCTCACCGCGCGACCGCCAAACTCTGCCGCCAAACCCTCGGCCCGCTCGTATGAACGGTTCGAAACCATGACCGACCGCGCGCCCTTTTTTGCCAGGTGACGGACGCAGGCCTCGCCCATCTTGCCTGCGCCAATGATCATCACCGTCCTGGCAGAGAGGTCTTTGTCGAAAATTCTCTCCGCCAGTTCAACCGCCACGCTCCCCACCGATGTCGCCCCCCGGCCTATGCTGGTCCGGGTGCGCACCTCCTTGGCCGCGGAAAGGGCCGCCTGAAAAAGCCGATTTGTGATGCGTCCGGTTAGTTTAGCTTCCTGAGCCGCCTGATAGGCCTGCTTCACCTGGCCGGCGATTTCGGTTTCCCCGAGCACCATCGAATCCAGGCCGCTGGCAACTGAAAAGAGGTGTTTGGCGGCGTCCGCGCCTTCCTTGATATACAGGTGGGCAGAGAAATCCGCATCAGTCCTGGAAAGTAATTGGAACAGCCGCAGCGCCTTCGCCCGGGGCCAATCCGCCACGCCGTAAATCTCGACCCGGTTGCACGTTGAAAGCAAAACCACCTCCGAGAGGTTCCCGGCAATCTTCAACCGGCACCCGCTGCAGCGCCACCGGGAAGGATGCACCGCCAGTTTCTCCCGCAGCTCAACCGGCGCGGTCTTATAACTCAGTCCTGCAACAAACAGATTCATAATGATTCGAATTTCTAATCTCAGAATCAGCTCTCTAATTACAATTCACGGTGCTAATTTTGCCTGAACCTGTTTTTGGGGCCTCACCTGGATTGTCCAAGACTAAACATTTTTTGCTTACCCCCCCTCCCCGGGGCAGGGCAAAAAATGGCGTGGAAAAGACAAAATATGTGGAGTGGGGAAGCTGAGATGGTTTTAGGGTTTGGCGTATGAAGATGGAAGCTGTTTTGCAGAAGCTTGGGTTTCCGGCCCAAGCAAATCAGTGCCCCTCTGTACGCGATGCCGCCTGCGCCAACCACCTCTGTCCCCTCAATCAGGTGCGGGCGGGCATCGCCGTGCGCATCAAGCAGCTTTGCGCCAGCTCGGAGGTTGCCGCTCGCCTGCGCGAGATCGGGCTAGGGGAGCAACAGGTCGTGCGGCTGTTAACTTCCTCGACCAATATTATCTGCCTGGTCTGCAACGCCCGCCTGGCACTAAGCGAGCAGTTGGCTCAAAATATCCTGGTCGAGCCGGTTTCCTAACGTAGGGCAGGCGTCGCGCCTGCGAAGAGCGCATTTCAGATTATTGGCGTGGCCCCGGATGTAGCGCAGATTTCTAATCTGCTGTATCGCAGTGCTTCCAGCCTGCGAGGTGACCGTACGCTCTGCCGATTGGAAATCGGCGATACAGCAGGTTGGAAACCTGCGCTACTTTTCTTATTGTCAAAACCCCACCGAGAAAAGTGAAATGGCGCCCAGCACATTCCTTCATGGACAAGATTTGTCCAATCCTGGACAATAAATGGTAAGTCGAGGTCGATCCCTGCCTTTAGAATGACCTGGAAAAATGAATTTTAGTTCGAAGCACAGCACCGTCCGGCTCGATCGGTGGCATTTTCTGGCTTTTTTTTGCGTCGCGATTTGCGTTTGCCAGGCCGGTGCCAGCGAGCATTTCTTCGCTTACTCTTACGAGCCCGAGACGATGCCCCAGAACGCTTTGGAATATGAACAATGGGTCAGCCTGCGGGCGGGCAGGAGCGCCACTGTCGGCCAGGAGAACTACACTTTATGGGAACTGCGCGAGGAGCTGGAATACGGCATCACAGATCGCTACACCGTGTCGCTCTATTTAAATGAAAGCGCGGAAAACTTTCGCGATCCAATGACGGGAAACAACGATTCGAGTTTTCATTTCGACGGCGTTTCCCTGGAGAACCGTTACATGGTCCTCAACCCAGCCGAACATGCGGTTGGTCTGGCGCTTTATGTGGAGCCGCGCTATTCCGGCGATCAGGCGGAAGTTGAGGAAAAAATTATACTTGGACAGCGGCACGGCGATTGGAAATGGGCCTTCAACATCACCCATGCCACCGAGTGGTCGGACAACCTGAGTTCCAGGGAAGGAGAATTCGAGGTAAGCGTTGGGATGGTTAGATTTCTCGGACATCATTGGAGCGCAGGTCTGGAAGCTCGTGATCATAACGAGTTGCCTGATTATGCGCGGTGGGAAAACACGGCGCTCTACTTCGGCCCCGTCGCTACTTATCGGCAGGAGAAGTGGTGGGTAACGTTGGCGGTGACCCCGCAGATTTACGGTGTAAACTTCATCGGTGTTCCCACAGGCAGCAATCGCCTCGACCTGGAAGGTCACGAGCGGTGGAACAGCCGGTTGATTGTGGGGGTGAGTTTTTAGACACGAATTGCACGAATGAGCACGAATTTCCGCAACCTCATTAGCGCCGAGGCTTTAGCCCCATGGAGGATTGCGCTCAGGCGAGTAAAACCGTTTCAACGGTTTTCTGGATCGAGAAAGCCGTTGAAACGGCTCCCCCCGCCCGG
>PSRM01000164.1 GCA_003176045.1 Verrucomicrobiota bacterium
CTTTCCAGCCGCCCGATGGACGCCGGGCTGAAAAGCCCGGCTCACCGGCAGCCTGGAAAGGCTGCCCTACGCCATGGAAAAGGCGGTGTGCAGCGGGTTTCGACAACGTTCTCGACAAAGTTTGCGACAAAGTTAGCCCTTTGGTAGCTTGCGCCCAACCGAATGCGAATCCTATTCCTGAATGGGCCTAACCTGAACTTGCTCGGCCAGCGCGAGCCGGACGTCTATGGCCGCACCACCCTGGCCGAGATCGAGGCTAAAGTTCGGGAAGCAGCCCAAAAGGAGAACGCCCAGGTCGATTTCCGGCAGTCTAATCTGGAAGGCGAACTGGTGGCCTGGATCCAGCAGGCGAAAGGGAAAGCCGATGTCATCGTCCTGAACGCGGCGGCCTATACCCATACCAGCATTGCATTGCGCGATGCCATTGCGGCAGTCGGGGTTCCGACTATCGAGATTCACCTTTCTAACATCCACTCGCGCGAGGAATTCAGGCATAAGTCCCTGATCGCACCGGTATGCGTCGGCCAGATCACAGGATTTGGGGCTTATTCTTACATTTTAGCTGTTCAAGCAGCCGTTAACGTTAACGTTACGTGACGTAACGCGAAAACACAGGCTTTTTGGCGATGTTTTGCGTTAACTCCGCTAAGCCAAACAATCTCATTTTAGCCCTTGACCGTCTTATAACCCTCGCATAGCCTTCCCTCAATCTTGGATTGTGGACCTAAAAGACATCAAAGCCATCATTGACTTGATGAAGAAGAACTCGGTCTCGGAGTTTGAACTCGAGAAAGAGGGTTTCAAAATCAAGCTCAAGCGGGGAGCAGGATCAAACGGCGGGGCCGTCACCGGCGCCTATGAGGAAGCACCGGGTTTAGTGCCCGGGGTGGTCTATGTGCCTCCGGCGGCGGCCATTGCGCCGGCAGTGGCAGCAGCCCCCGCCGCCGCGCCCCCGGCCTCTACCGAAATGGAGATCAAGTCGCCCATGATCGGCACCTTCTACCGGGCTCCCTCTCCGGAATCGGCCTCCTACGTGGAGGTTGGGGCTGAGGTGAATCCTGAAACCGTCGTTTGCATCATCGAGGCCATGAAAGTGATGAACGAGATCAAGGCCGAGGCCAAAGGTGTCATCACCCAAATCCTGGTTGAAAATGCAAAACCCGTGGAATTCGGTCAGCCCCTCTTCAAATTCCGGCCTTCGTAGGACCGGATTTAACGCAAAGGCGCAAAGGCGCAAAGACGCAAAGATGAAAGAGCCACCCAGTTGCGGCGATAACACAGCCAACGCCTCCCTACTTTGCGTCTTTGCGTCTTTGCGTTAAGTCTTTGCCCTAAGTCTTGCGCCTTTGCGTTAGAAACTCATGTTCGAAAAGCTCCTAGTGGCCAACCGCGGCGAGATTGCCGTCCGCATCATCCGAGCCTGCAAAGAGCTGAATATCCGTACCGTGGCCATTTATTCGGAGGCGGACGTGAATTCGATGCACGTCCAATTGGCGGATGAGGCCATCTGTATCGGTAAAGCTCCCGCCAACGAAAGTTATCTGCGAATTGACCGTATTATCAGCGCCGCCGAGATCGCCGACGTGGACGCCATCCATCCCGGTTACGGCTTCCTGGCAGAGAACGCGCATTTCGCCGAGGTCTGCGAAAGCTGCAATATCCGGTTTATCGGGCCCAGCGCCAGGGCCATGGGCGCCCTCGAAGACAAGGCCGTCAGCCGGGCCCTGGCCAAGAAGGCGAATGTCCCCACCCCTCCCGGTTCCGAGGGTGTCGTGGACAACGAACAAGGCGCCCTCGCCGTGGCAAAACGCATCGGCTACCCCGTCATGATCAAGGCCGTCGCGGGGGGAGGCGGGCGCGGAATGCGCGTGGCCCATAACGACATTTCACTGGTAAAAGGCTACCACACTGCCCGCACCGAGGCAGAGAAGGCGTTCGGCAATTCCGGGGTCTATATCGAAAAATACATCGAAAACCCGCATCACGTCGAATTTCAGATCCTGGCCGACAACAAGGGCCACATCATCCACCTGGGCGAGCGCGATTGCTCGATCCAGCGGCGCAATCAAAAGGTCGTCGAGGAAAGCCCTTCGCCCCTGCTTGAGACGAAGTTCCGGAAACTGCGCGAAAGGATGGGGCGGGCGGCCATCAAGATCGCCGAGGAAGCCAACTATACGAATGCCGGCACGGTCGAGTTTATCGTGGATAACCTTGGGAATTTCTATTTCCTCGAGATGAACAAGCGCATCCAGGTCGAGCATCCGGTCACCGAGGAGGTCACCGGGATAGATTTAGTGCGCTACCAGATCATGATCGCCATGGGCGAGCCGCTGCGCCATTCACAAAGCGATATCCAATATCGCGGCCATGCGATCGAATGTCGTATCAATGCCGAAGATCCATTCGATGATTTCCGGCCCAGTCCGGGGCGGATCGAGATGTATTATCAGCCCGGTGGCCGCGGAGTGCGTCTGGATACCCACGCCTACGCCGGTTACACCATCCCTTCCCATTATGACTCGATGATTGGCAAGCTCATCACCTATGGCAAAGACCGCCGCGAAGCCATGGACAAAATGAGCCGCGCCCTGAGCGAATACATGATCACGGGCGTCAAAACTACCATTTCTTTCCAGCAAGCTATCCTCCAGGACCCCAACTTCCGCCGCGGCGTCTATTCCACCAGTTTCATAGAGCAATTGCTCAGTGGGGCCCGGAGGGATTATTTGTCCGGCAGCAGTTGAAAGGCGGCTTTGACTCGGATCATTATGTACCAGTTGAAGTCGGGGCACGACTTACCCTATTTCTCAGCGATCAGTTGAAAGGCGGCTTTGACTCGGATTCGTATAGGAATAGTGCCGGGAGCCAGCGCTTCCTGTGGTGGGCGGTCATCCGCGCCAAACGTTCTGATGTTCTGGACGACCCCATTTGCGTTGGCGTAATTCATCTGCCAGCCTTCGCTCGCTGAAAGATCTTCTTCCAGCAACAGAGGCGCGCCGACTTTCGCTCCCAAGGTCTTGGCCGACACCGTTGCTTTTTCCTTTGCTGCCTTAATCGCTTTCTCTCGCGTTTGATTTTGAAACTCGATTCTCCGTGTGTGATCGTAGGTCACGCTTTCAACGCTCACCACCGGCATTTCCGCCAGTCCCAGCCACAGGTTCGTGTATAGTTCAAGATCGGTGGTTTTGAAGGAAAGTTGGGTGGAAGCGACGTAGCCTTCCCTAACCCTGGAACTGGATCGGTACTCCCAATTCTCGGCGAATTGCATTCGGGAAGTCTGGAGCGCCTTGGCATCCACTTTTGATTCTCGCAGAAATTTCAGCACTTGCTGCACGCTCTTGGTGTGCTCGCTTGCAACAGTTTTCAAGACTGCGCCTTTGTTTTCCACCCGCAGTGACCACACCATCTGGTCGGGCACGACTTCAGTTATTGCGGTGCCATAAACCTCTACTCGAGGGAACGGCGGCTCATCGGCCCAGGCCGTTAGGGTGAGGAGGGCGGTTACAAAGGTTGCGGGGATGATGTGTTTCATACGTTGCAAGTAGTTAACGATTCTTGTTTCCCATTCGGCAATTCTTTTTCCTGCTCCAACAATTTCGAGTATCGTATGGTCAGGCGTGTCAGACGGAAGTGAGATTTTTGTAAAATGTTTGCTATGGATGGACACGACGATGACCGACGATCCAAAAATACCGCTATGCCGGTCTGAGTTGCTTCAGGATATTTCCATCGAACTCGGGCGCCGGTTCGCGGGCTACCACCCGTTTCGAACATTCAGTTGCGAGGTGGATACATGCGATAACGATGGCGAGACCCTCGAGAGGCTGACGGTTTGGGCTAGCACATGGTATGGCACTCTGGCCAGCCTCGCTCTTTGGGAGAACGGCACGGTTTGTGTCAGCGTGACACTAGTGCCCGCAGAGAACAACGGTCAGTATAGACTTGGCTTTTGCCCGCAATGCGACGGATTTACCGCGGCGAATGTTGCTGAAGCTTTCCGTGATACCGTCTCGGTTTCGACTCGGCTCTGTTATGGCGAGTCGCCCTTGCCTATCCTACGGCGGGTGTGGAAACACAGAGGCAAAGTTCAGACATCGGGCACGCTCAGCCGCAACGGAAAATCCAAACCCGGTGTCTGAAAATTATGAGCGATCCGCAATATGAGAGATTTACGAACGTCATCTGCTTTGCTCCCGGTCTCTCCCGCCTTTGCGCCTTTGCTTCTTTGCGCCTTCGCGTTAAATCTCTTTCTATTTCCTAGAACTGCGCTCTTGACACTCTCCCCCTCTAGTCCTACGCTGCTACAAGAATAGATTTTATGGCTGATAACGTTCCGAATATCCCGAACGCGCCGCAGGGCGCGATGCCTCCCAAGAAAGAAACCGGCAAGGTCCAGCCGAAGAAAGAGACCGTCCGCATCAATTTGCCGCCTAAACCATCGGCGGCGCCGACGATCAAGCTGCCGACCCTGCCTCCCGGCGGTCCGGCAACCATCCCCATGCCCAGCGCCGCACCGGCAACGGCAACGGCCGCTCCGGCCCACGCCCCCGCGCCCAAAGCCGCTACGGCGGCTCCCGCTGCTCCCCGGCCCGTGGCCGCATCGGCGCCTCGGCCTGTAATGGCAGCAGCACCAGTATCGGCCGCGCGCACGGTCAGCGCGTTGGACACAGCGCTGGCAGTGGCGGCGATGGTGATTGGGTTGGCGGCGGTGTTTCTGACTGTCAACAACCTGCAAGAGTGGGTTGGGTGGTAGGAAAAGAGGGTTCAGGGTTCGGGATTTGCAATCAGCCTTTTCAGGCCTTTGCGCACCTAGTTTGACTTTCACGTTTTTCGTTTTACGTTTTAGGAGTTCGGAGCGCCGAATTCTATTTCGGCGCGAAGACGATTAAGATTAAGAGAAAGAAGAGTAAGAGAGAAGTATGGCATCCCCGGAGATTATACATCTGACACAAGAGAACTTCGGCAAAGAGGTTCTGCAATCATCCGTTCCCGTGGTAGTGGATTTTGGCGCTGAGTGGTGCGGGCCGTGCAAGCAACTCGTTCCTATCCTGGACACCCTGGCCGATGAATACAAAGGCCGAGTCAAGATCGGCAAAGTGGACGTGGACGAACAGCGAGAGCTGGCGGCGCAATACGGTGTGAACTCGGTCCCGACGGTTTTTTACTTCAAGAATGGCGAGGTGGCCGACCAAATGATCGGCATGCGCCGCACCTTGAAGGAGCTTCGAGCCAGCTTCGACAAGCTGGCCGCCTGAGCTTCAGCGAAGCAAAAAGGCAGGAACATTTCGCGGCAGAAGATGGGAAATCCCATTTTCCTGCTGCTTCATTTTCCTGTCTTCAATTTTTCTGTCGTAAAATCGTTCCGCTGTTTCGTCCTCGGAATTTTCCTGTGTCTTTCATTCGCTTGCCCCCCCATTCGTTTGCCCCTATTGCTTCTTTGCGCCTTTGCGTTACATTAACAAAAAACCCGAAGGAGATTTCGTTATGAACGCGCCGTATAATCGTCGTGAGTTTCTGACTGAGGTAGGCCGCGGCATGGTGATCGCCGCGGTAGGTTACGAAGTCGCCACTGACCTTGGGTTCGCCTCGGCCCTGGCCGAGGAGGTTTCCGATCGCCTTTCATTTGGGGCGCTTGAACCCCTCGTTTGCCTGATGCAGGAAACCCCGGTTAACGGCTTGCTCCCTATACTCGTTGACAAGCTTCATTCCGGAACCGACTTGCGGCAACTAACGGCTGCCGCGGCCCTCGCCAATGCCCGCACATTCGGCGGCGAAGATTATGTGGGTTTTCATACCATGATGGCACTCGCGCCGGCCTTGCACATGTCGCGCGAGTTGCCCACCGAACTACAGCCGCTGCCGGTTTTCAAGGTGCTGTATCGAAACACCAATCGCATCCAGGAACACGGCGGCCGCAAGGATGAAGTTTTGCACGCGGTGTCCGCAGAGGCCCGGAAGTCCGGCCCGCCTGGGAGCGCGGGCATCTTGCCCGCGAGCGATGGGGAATCCCTCCGCGCGGCGGTGCGCCGCGAAGACGTCAATGAGGCCGAGCAGACCTTTGCCCGTATCGCTCAAAGCTCTCCTGACGACGCCTTCAACAGCTTATTGTTTGCCGTTGACGATCACACGGAGGTGCATCGAGTCGTCCTGCCATACCGCGCCTGGGACTTGCTGGGACTCATTGGCAAAGAACAAGCTCATACCCTTCTGCGCCAGTCGGTCCGATACTGCGTCAAAGCCGAATCGTGGCAGAACCCGCCTGGCGGAAACACCCCTCGCAATCTGCTGCCGAAGATGCTCGAAGAACACAAATTGCTCGGCAAGACGCCAGGTGATCGGAAGCCCGACGATGCCTGGGTCGAGCAAACCAGCCAGGCCATTTTCAAATCCACACCGGAGCAGGCTGCGGAAATCGCTGCCGCTTCGCTCGCCGAAGGGATTTCCCCCGCCTCACTTGGCGAGGCCATTACGCTGGCAGCCAACCAACTCATTCTTAGAGACATGGGACGCACCGCGCAAAGCGAGGTGCCAGGCAAACCGATCGGCAGCGTGCACGGAGATTCAATTGGCGTCCATGCCTGTGATTCGGCCAATGCCTGGCGCAACATGGCGCTCGTGACCAATTCGCGAAACTGTTTTGCCTGCCTCATTCTCGGGGCCTACCAGGTCGCGTTCGATCGCACCGCGCGCGGCGGCGACTTTCTCAATTGGCAACCGCTCCCATTGGCGCGGCATCTTCAGGAAATTAAGAGCGAAAACGCGCAAGACCTGTTGCGAGACGCCGAGGAAGCCATCCGCGGAAACCTCCAGGCCAAAGCCAGCGCCGTTGCTCAGCGATATGGCGAACTGGGCCACGACTCACGCCCTCTTTTCGATCTCCTGTTGCGCTACGCGGTGAGCGAAGATGGTTCGCTCCACGCCGAGAAATTTTACCGCACCGTCTCCGAAGAATTCGCCGCCACACGAGCCGCCTACCGATGGCGGCACGTCGTCGCCCTGGCCCGAGTTACCGCCAGCGAATTCGGCCGCCCCGCCGCGGGGATAGCCGAAGCCAGGTCGTTGCTTCAGGTCTAACGGCTTAGCCAACAGGTCCTGCGGTCGGAGGACTGTCGTCCTTGATACAGGGACATGGTTTTGTATGATCGTGATTGCGGTATGAAGCTGCACACCAAGATCAAACTGTGCGCTTTATTGGCGTTCATTCTCGCCAGTGTGTTTTTGGCAGGTTGCAGCTACGCTGAAATGGCACGCCAAGAGCCGACCACCACAACCCAAGGACATTTTCTGGGGAATCCAACACCTGCCCAAGAGGCAGCCGACAAGGAGATCCTTCGTTACATCATCGGGATATGGACCACCGCTGACGCCCCTCAGTGGGCTCACTACCATGTTCTGACTATTCGGTCCAATGGCAGCTTTACGGCGATCCACACTAATCGGACGAAGTTGGTTTGCGACGGGACTTGGTTCGTTGAGAGAGGGTTTCTCCTTTTGGTGAGGAGCAATACCCCACCGTCCGATTACTTTGGCTTTCACTATATCCGCCAACTGGATGACCACCAACTGGTTTGCGCCCCTGGTGTGAGCGAAGGGGGCGACATGAAGTTCACAAAATGACGAAACGTGGCCTGACCGACTGGCTGCAAGCCAAAGCGGCGGGATGCGCCGCACTCAAACGCTTCGCGCAGAAGGACGGGGTGACAAGGTCGCGGAGCGTTTGGAGTGCGCGGTATTCCCGCGCTTTCGTTTTGAAACTACGTTCGCGGGCTTCCCTTTTCACCTGCGCCGGACAAAACCAAATATGCCCAGAGCTGCCAGCGCGAGGATTGAAGGTTCGGGGACTACCTCGACGCTGAAGGCGAAGGTGGTTTTGTTTCCCCTCGCGATCCAGTTGAAACGCGAAAACTCCTGGGCCTGGCTTGCCAGGAGGCCGAGGCTGTTTTGGTTTACTATAACGTCCGCGGTGGACGTAGCGGGCTCAACAGACAGCCAATAAGTGTTGCCGGCTTGCAGGAAGGGCCTGGTCGCGGCGGTCAGTGAGGTTAAAGGATTGTTCGCCCCGAAAGGACCTGAGCAGGCAACATTGGAAAACGTTTCCAGGCGGGCGTTGGGAAGATTCCCCGGGCTGTTGTCGGAGATAACGACGTTGGCGAGGTCGCTGGCCAAATTGGTATTGCCTGCGCTGAGCACGAGACTCACCCGGCTCAGGGTGCCCGATACGCTGGGCGTGAAGGCGAAAGCCTCGCCCACGTATGGTTGGGGCGGGTTTGCGCTGCCGTTAACCAGCCAACCGGAGCCGTTCGTGTAGGTGTCGCCAGGCTCGCCGAAAGTGTTATAGGTGATGACCTGCGCGGTGGAATGAAGAGCCACCGTCGCGGAGATTAGGATCAGGATTTTATAAGCAGCTCTCATCTGAGTACTTGGCGACATGGAGTTTGGGCTACTTTGTCAAAATAGGCAAGCACAATTTTAGGGGCGGGGACGGCCTCGTCCCCGCACGTTATTAAAAGACCTGTCGAATAGCGGGGACGAGGCCGTCCCCGCCCCTGCTCACTGCGACTGCAACCGGTAGAACGAAGCGGGATTGGTGGCCGGGGGAAGGGCGATTTGCCATTTGCCATTGGTGAAGATTGGTTGATTAGTGGCCTGGGTCCAGGGAATCGGCGATGCGAGGTTGGTCGCGGTATAGAGGGCGAAACCGGTGCCGGGGGTTGGCCACGTCAGAGAAAGGCCGGACTGATCGGCGGAAATGGAAACGACGGGGGCTTGCTGGGTCACTGAAGAATACGTAGCAAATGTGTTGTTGGAAACGGCGGACATCCAGGAGGCCCAGATCCAATTTGGAGAACGGACACTGGATTCGATGCGCATCTCGTCGAGGGTGCCTTTGAAATAGGTAGCGCCGTCGAGGGTGCGGCCAAGGTTCACATCGTTCGTGGTCGAAAAAGCTGACCAAACGGCGCTGCTTTGGGTGACATCGGCGCCATCGAGATATAAGCGGGCGGTGCTGGCGGAGCGGTTAACGGTGGCATTGATAAGGTGCCATTGCCCGAATGAAACAAGGTTCGTAGCGCTGTAGGCGGCGCTGCCGTTGACGCCGTCGCCGGTTTCGAGCCGGAGACTCTTATCGGTGGTGGTCCAGGAGTTCACGAAAAGAGCGATGCCGTTGGCGTTCCAGCCGCCGACCTTGTTGGCCCAGACGGCGACCATGCCATTGCCGCTGAGCAGGGCATAGATGTTAATCCAGGCGGAGAGGGTGAAGGTATTGCCCAGGTTGAACGCGCCCGCATCAAGGTATTGAGAGGAGCCGTTGAAGCTGCAGCCTTTGCCGATGAAGCCAGTTGTCGAAGCTGGAGCGGCCCCCCCGAGCGCAGGATGTTGCTGCGAGCTGTCGGCATACGGGAAACCAGTTTCTTTGAGGTGGTAGATGATCTCGCTGTTTGCCCAGGTCGCGCCATTGGTGCTGGTGGCAGGCAAGGTCGTGGCCAGCGGATTGCCCCAATAGATCCAAATCGAATCTGTGGGCCCGGAGAGCTGAGGCACGTTGGCCCAGATGAGCGAGGTGCCGTTGGTGCTCCATTCGTCTATCTCGAAAGGGATGGACGAAACACCATCGGAATCGCACAAGCGCAAGTCGCCGCCGGAAGGCGAGGCGAACTGGCGATAGGAAAAACCGGGCAGATTCGCGCCGAGCTTAATCAGAACCGGAAAATTGGTGAGCGTCTCACCACGATTGTAAGCGCTGAACGTGAGCTGCATCTTGCAGGAGAAAGCCGTCGGGTCCAGTGTCGCAGGGGTAGTGAATTGAGCAGCGACAGGCGACCACGCTTCGGCGCTGATGTTGGTTGCGTAGAAGCGGTAGAAATAATTAGTCGCTCCGAGCAGATTGGAAATGCCGGCCGTATAGGTAATGGGATTAAAGTTTGTATTTACCCCGATCCTATTGCTTTGCTGCCAGGCGCTGCGGACGGTGCCGCCATCCTGTGTTCCGTAATACACCCAGATGGTGGCCCGGTCATCGCCATAAATGCCCTGGGCGAGTGTGCCTGAAACCTGGGCGACTGTAGGCGAAAGCAGAGAGGCGCTGCCGGTGTTTGCAATGGTGAGCGGGATGGGCGCCGGAAAGGCCTGGTTCAAATTGGGGGACACCAGCGAAACAAACTCGCTATCGGTGGGAAGCCGGCCATTGCTTTCCTTGAACTGGGCCACCGCCAGGCGCGAGCTGTTGTAGAAGCGTTGATGGAGATACCAGCAGGGAGTCAGGTTGTCAGAGGGATCAACCAAACAAAAGTTCTGGTTCGTTTCGTTGTTATAAATTTCCCAGAACAGGATGTAGGGCAGGGTGTTGCTGTAATTGAGCAATTTCTGGATGTAGGCGCGAGTGGTGGGCTCCTGTTGGGTGGTGTTTTGAGAACCGCCCCAGCCATATTCACCGATCCAAAGGCGGTTGGCGGGCAACAGATTGGTTTTCGAGGCCGGGATAGGAGGCGTGTTGGTCTCGATGTAATGCAGCATCGGGTAAAGCGTGCTGGTGGCGTAGTTCATCGCGTCGTAGGACGAGTAGGAAACGAAATCGAGGTTCGTCACGAACGGGAGCACGTAATTGGCGACGCGGACGTTATTGTTCGAGTTGTTGTAGATGGCGTCATGGACGCGATTGACTTCGAGGTAATAAAAGACTGAGACGTTGCTGACGCCAACGGTCGCGTTCCTCGCATCATCCACGCCTTTTTGTCGCGTGTTTTCCCATAGCACCATGTTGGGAGCGTACCAGGGAGGGGGATTGGTGGACCAATTGTTGATATCCAAATAGCCGTCGCCCTCCCAGTGACCGAGATAGAACGTCTTGCCCGAGTTGTTGTAGTTGGTGAGCAGGTAATGGGCGAGATCATACATCTCGCGGTAATCGTTGTTCTGCTCGGTGGTGGTGTAGGTGCTGTTTTGAAAGGGCGCGTCGGGATTTGAAAGCGGATAAGCCCAGGCGATGTAGTGACGGAAGCCCGGCATATCCAGCACGTGGTGCGCGTTGGGTTCGTTGCGGGCCAGGGTCCAGAGATTGGTGATGGAAGAAGCGAGGTTGGTGTAATATTTGCCTGGGTAATTTGCGCCGAGATAAAACTTGATGGTATCACTGCCCATGTTCGTGATGGCGTTGGCGGTCTCGACCAGCAGGTTGTTGGTAGTGAAATGGTAAAGGCCGGAAAAGGTCTGCGTGCCGATGCGCATGTTGTAGGAGTCAACTTGCGGGTCGGAGAGAGTGGCGGCACGGAGAGAGGAGGCAGCGAGGAGGAGGAAAAGCGTATAGCGTAGGGAGGCGGCCACCGTTTGGAGTGCGGCGACATGTCGCCGCTTTGGGATGCGCGACATGTCGCGCAGTCCGCAGGCTCGGATATGTCCGCGCTCTCCAAACCCGCCACTGCTGGATCCTGAAAACTTGAGACTGGGTGTGGACATCAGAGGAACGGCAGGAGTGGCGGAGGTGACGTACTAATTCATCATATCATAGCAGAGTTCCAGTGGTCGCTGCGCGCGTGGTCTGTGTTGGTCAACCATTACCACATTGTCGCGGCGTCGCCGGCTAATCCTGGCTCGCTGCGGAAATTCATGGGCAAGCTGCACATGAAAACAGCGCAGGAGTTGAATCGGCAGGATGGCACACCCGGGCGCAAGGTCTGGTTCCAGTTTTGGGAGACCCATATTACCTTCGAGAAGTCCTATCTTGCGCGCCTGCGCTACGTCCACAGTAATCCAGAGAAGCACCAGGTGGTGGACTTGGCCGAGAACTATAAGTGGTGTTCGGCGTCATGGTTTGCTCGAAACGCGTCGCCTGCTTTTGTGAAGACTGTGAAAAGTTTCAAGACGGACATGCTCGACGTGCCGGATGATTTCTAGTTTGGAGTGCGGCGGACATGCCACGGTTTGACTGCGCGACATGTCGCGCATCCCAAAGCGCGGACATGTCCGCGCACTCCAAAGGTGTTACCGAACCCGCACACGGAAATAGTGTTGCGGGCCGGAGATGGTGTTGGTGTAAGGAGAGGCGGCGTTATTGGTGCTCCAGGGGCCGGCCAGCGAAGCAGCTTCTAGCAGCGTGCCCGAGGGCCAGGTCACGACGACCTTGCCGCCAGGGATTTCCTGGGCGGTGATGGTCACGATGGAGCTGATGACTGTGCCGTAAGTCTCGAAGGCCGAGTTTTGCCCGGCAGTCATGTAGTCGGCCCAGACCCAGTTTGCCGAAGGATTGCCCTGCTGGATTCGGGCTTCGTCCATGCCGCCGTGCAAGCCGAAGTTTCCGTCGAGGAAGCGGCCAAGGTTAAGGTCCTGCAAGGTGGTGAAGTCCTGGACGACCGTGGTGAGGGTTGCCAAAGAGGCGCCGTCCACGTAGTAAGTGACCGTGCCATTGGTGCGATTGACAGCGGCGACGACCTGGTGCCAGGCGCCGAAGCCGACTGTGGCCGCGGCGGAAGTGGCTTCGTTGCCTGCGGTGCCATCACCGCTGGCGAAGTCGAGCTTCTGATCGCTGTTATGGTAGGTGTTCACAAAGAAGGCGAAGCCAGGCGCGCCAAAGCCGCCGTGCTGATTGGCCCAGAGCGTTTGAATGTCGGAAGTGCCATTGGGAATGTTGACCCAGGTGGAAAGCGTGAACGCGCTGTCCAGGTCATTGGTACCGGCATCCAGCCAGTTCGAACCGGTGAAGCCTCCTGCAGTCCCGACGACTCCGGGCGTGGCGGTTGGAGCAGTGCCGTTGATGGCAGGATGCTGCTGCGTGCTGTCAGCGAAGGGCAGGGCGCCTTCTTTCAGGTGATAAACGATGTTGTAGGCAGGCAAGCCTTCGAAGGACGCCGGCAGCCAAACCGAGCCATTGGTAGCATAAGCCGGCGGCGTTGTGGCCGAGGGATTGCCCCAGTAGGCCCAAACATAATCGTTGGTGCTGGAGAGGCGCGGCACCTGCACCCAAACGGGCGAGGTGTTGGTTGTGTTCCACTCGTCAATTTCATGCGGAATTTCGTTCGTGCCCGTGGAATCGGTGAAACGAAGGTCGCCGCCGGTGGGCGAGGCGAACTGAGAATAGGCGAATCCGGCCAGGTTGGTGCCGAGATTCACCAGGGCCGGGAAGTCCGCGAGCGTCTCGCCGCGGTTGTAGCCGCTGAATGTGACTTTCATGTGGTAGGTGTAATCGCCCGGGTTAAGCGTAGGCCGGGCCACACCGACGTTGGTAGCGGTCGAAGAAGTCGCCCCCGAAGGATTGACCGAGTTCTTGATCGTGACTGCATACTTGTTGGTGCCCGGCAATGTGCTGAACGAGTAGCTGGAGTTGGTCGCGCCGGAGATGGTGGACCCGTTGCGAGTCCAAACGTAAGTGAACGGCGCGGTGCCGGTCACGTAGATGGTGTAACCGAATGGAGTGCCGACGTAGTTCGACGCCATAAGCGGCTGGAGGTCCGTCTGGATGCTCGGCGGACCTGCGGGCACGGAAAGCAAGGCGTTGGTGCTGGTGGCCGAACCGTAAAGATTGGTTACCGTGACATAGAAGTAATGTCCGTCATCGCTGCTCGGGACATTGTTGATCGTCAATGTGGCCGAGGTCTGGCCGGCGAGCGGACCGGTGGAAGTGTCATACCACTGATAAGCCAGCGGCGTGGTGCCGATGGCCGAGGAGAAGAGCTGCGCAGTGGTGCCTTCGTCGGCCACAGTGTTGCTGGGTTGGAGTGTAAGAATCGGCGGCACACCCGCAGCGGCATAGTGAGCCACAACGCGGCTGGCGGTGAGGGCGGTGTTGTAGATGGCCACTTCGTCAATTGTGCCTGCGAACTGATTGTCGTAATCGGTTGCTCCGGAGTTGGACATGCGGGAGCCGATGCTCAGGGGCGTGGTGAAGCTGCGGATGCCGGCGCCAGTAGGAATGGCCGTGGAGCTGTTGATCTGCCCATCCACGTATAGCGAGAGGCGGCCATTAGGTTGATCGCAAACGCCCACCACATGATGCCAGTTGGCGTCCAGAGTGCGCACTGTGGCGCTGGCGGTCCAAGTACGATTGCTGCTGTCGTTGATGTAGAAACGCAGGGTGCGGGAGGTATCCGGCAGATGGGCGCCCGTATCCAGGTTGAACTGCTCGCCGCCGAACCCATAGCCGAGAGTGACCACCCCGGCATCGGTCGAAGGCAACAGCACATTATCATTGACCCACGTTTCCACCGAGAAAGCGGCGCTGCTGCCGGCGGGAGTGGCAAAATTCATGTAGCTGGAGACATTGCCCGCATAGCTGTCAATCATGCCGCTCCCATTGCTGAAAGTTGCGGCCGTTTCAGACGGCTCGGTTTGCGGCGAGAAATTGGAATCGTATCCGTTAGCGGCGAGCACGGTATTGCTGTAGCTGCCATTCAAACCACCTGCGTAATCGTAGGCAGTGACGCCGTTGTTCCCGGAACCGTTGTCTGGACCTTCATCCAGGCGGTAGAAAGAGATCGGATGGTCGGACAGAACGGCCGTTGGGTATGACGCGGATGGATCGGCCAGCACAGCCACGGTAATGGGGCTGAACGCGCTGGGGGTGTTGGTTGAGTAAAGATTAGTGATGGAACAAGAATAGGTGCTGGTTGCGATTGTGGCGGTCCGGGGCACGTAATTCGAGCTGGTCGCTCCCGAGATCGCTACACCGTTGCTGAGCCACTGGTAGGAGATCGGCGAGGGGCCCGTGACGGTCGCGCGCAGGACCGGCGCTGTACCGGCGAAGACCCGGATGTTCGTGGGCGATTGTTGCTGGACCACCGGTGGGCCGTTGACGGTGAGAGCCACTTGCGAGCTCGTGGCGGTGCCGGAGGTATTGGTCACCACCACGTAATAGGTGCCGGCATTGCCGAGGGCCACCGGGTTGAAGGTCAGGCTGGCGGTGGTCTGGCCGCCGACCGCCCCGCTGCCGATTTTGTACCACTGATAGGACAGAGGCGCGCTGCCATGGACCAGCACCGGGATAGAGACGAAGGTACCGGCGTTGACAGTCATACTCGAGGGCGGTCCCTGGATGATGGAGGGGGCAACGCCTGCCGCGCCATAAAGTTGGGAGACTTGGGCCGCCGTCAGGGAATTGGTCCAGAACGCCACGTGGGCGATCTCGCCGTCGAAGTAACGGATGTTGGCCGCGCCACCATTGTAGGTCGGCACGGTATGGTTCGGGCTGCCGCCAATGAGGGCATCGAGGGTGGAACCGGTGATATTTCCCACAGCAGTCCCGGTCTTGAAGAGTGCGCCGTCCACGTAGAGGCCATTGGTCGTGCCGTCGGATACACCCACCGCCATGTGCCAATTGCCGTCGTTGACCATGAAGCCGTTGGTCAGCACGTCGGCGAGGTTAACACCGCCCAACTCGGGGCCATTGCCCGGATTCCAATGGGTATCCCAGGGAGCCGTCGAGGAACTGCCGTTGTTGCCGTTGAAGGCCAGGCGCCAGCCCGCGTCGCCATGGCTGGCGATTTCCTGGAAGCGACTGTCCACCGGGTTGGCCCGGAACCAGGCCGCCACGCTCACCGGCTGATGATTGGTCGGATTGAGGTTGGCATTGAGACTGCCGTTGCCAATGTCAACGCCGCCGTAAAGGCCATTAAAGGCGACCGCGCGGCTGGACCCACCAAAGCCGCTATAAGAAGGTCCGGCCACTCCCGGAGTGGTGCCGGGCTGATAAAGGCCATTGGCGACAGCACCCATGGCCCCGTAGTTGGTGGCGGTGGGGTAGGAGGTCGGACTGGGATAGCTGGTCATCGGCGGCTCGTTCATGCGGAAGAAGTAGGTGGGTCCGTCGGCTTGCACCGCCGCGGCGTAATTATCGCTAGTGCTAGCAGCCGCATAGTGGTTGGCGATTTGAGGCTGACTCAGGGCGGTGGGGTAAATGGCCACTTCGCCCAAAAAGCCTGACCATTCCGTGCCCCCGCTGCCAGTCGGGGCGGCGTTGCCGCTCCCGATGATGAGCGGGTTGACCAGGTCGGGCACGTAACGCAGCCCGGCGGCGTTCAAGGTAGCCGTGGCCGAGGTCACATAGACGCCATTGGAATACATCGTTTCGGTGGTCCCATCAAAGGAAACCGCGATATGATACCAATTGCTCACGGTGATACCCTTCATGTCCAACTCCGGCCCGCCGTTGGCATTGGCGTTAGTGCAGTAGAGCTGGAAATAGAAAAAGCCCTGGAACTGGCCCAGGCCAAACCCGGCAAAGACATTGTTGTAACCCACGGAAGCGTCGCCCATAACCGAGCTGCGCCCCTGGGTCACCATCGGCCTCAAGCCTGCGGTTAGATTCGTCGTCATGGCCCACAGCTCGACCGTGAAGGGAGCCTGGATGGTGGTGGCCGGGTTGAACACGCCGTTTGTCGTGCGCGGCACTGCCAGATATTGGCCCTGCCCGTTGGCATTGCCGCACACCAGCGCCTGGTCCGGGGAGCCTCCGCCGATGGGCCCGGCCACATGGACAATGTGGTTCGTCTCGTAAAACGTGCTTCCACTCGTCTGATACCAGGACTCGTAATAGCCGGGGGCCACCGCGCCCGCCGAGCCGAGGTTGGTTGCCACGTAAGAGCCAAAAGGCGGCTGCGTCGTTTCGCTCAAGGGCCAATAAGCCGCCGGGCCCAACGACATCACTGCATTGGAGTAGGGTTGGCCTTGCGCGACTGTTCCAGCCAGCAGGAGCAGGGCCGGAAACAGAGCGGCGCGCGTTATGGCCTGCCCGGCTCGGGCCAAGCGATTGATAGGGACGCTGGTCAGAGCGTGTGGAACTCTGCGTAACCGACTAATTGCCTTCGTTAATACAGCATGTACGGACGTATTTTTTTGCATTGGAACTTCTCGGATTGGGTACTACGTTGGTCGGCCTGGGGTTTGCGCTAAGCGGTCCAATTCATAGGTGGGCCTTTGGACCGGCTGCCACGATACCGTGGCTCTATTAATCTGCCTATGGGCACAGCACTCCAGTTTATCTCAGATAATACCCCAAAACGCTATTACTTTTTCTCACGTTGAGTGTACGTATTTGCTTGCTATAAGTCTTCATTCTTCTGTCGCCACAAAGTTGTGTGGCATAAGTTTATTGTCGTTCTGGCGGCGGCCTTCACCTAGGGTTAGGTATGTTCAAAATGAGATAAGGGCCGCAGGAGCTGGTTCTCCTGGTTCGACGAACCGGCCTCGCCGCGCAGCCGAACCGGGCCCCTGATGCAGCTCGGGCTGGGGAGACACTCGAAATCTACGACAATGTTTCTTCACGGCACATGGGCTTGTGGCACACAATCGCTCCGGCTGCGAAGAGGATTGCGCCGAGATAGGCGGGGGCGAGGTGAGAGGGGTCGTTGTAGCCGATGAGGGGATGTACGACGATGGCGGTGGCGAATCCGATGGCGCAGGCGAGGGTGACAGTGCGCCAGAGGTTGCGGGATGGGCGAGCGAACCAGGTTATAGAAAAAAGGAGGAGACCGCAGGTGGCGATGGCGCCGCCGAAGCCGGCGCGGTCGTGGGCGATGAGCGGGAGGAGTCGGCGATTGATGGCCAGTAGGTCACTGGCGCCGAGTTTCAGATAGCCGAGATCCTGGGGGACGAAAACGCAGGTCATGCCGATAAGCATGATGGTGGCGCCGCCCAGAATCAGACCGAGGGCAGTGACGACGAGGAGGGAGCGGCCCAACCGCAAAGGAGTTAAATGGCTTAAATAGGTTAAATGAGTTAAATCGTGGAACGGGCGCGCATGCCGGGCTGTGAGTTGGGAGAGGGGAGATAGTAGATGGGAGGGAGAAGGGCGGTAGCGGATGAGGGCGGCGATGTAGAGCGGTAATAAGACAAGCGTGGCCAGGGCGTGGAGATGATCGAGGTAGCCATAGCCGAGGTAGGCGAGGAAGCTGCCGAAGCCGGCAAGGCCGGTGATTAGGAGTGTCCACCAGGCCCAGGCTTCGCAGGATTTCAGTGGGTTTGAATCCAGCCAGAGATAGAGCAAGCCGATGGCGATGAGTGCGCCGCCGAATGAGACACGGTCGTGGAACATGAACCCGGCCACGCGGCCCTGAGCCAGGCCGCAGAGTTGGTAGGGATCCATGCTGAGATAGCGGAGGTCATGCGGAAGGAAATGGCCGGTGGCTGATTGGATGATCGCGAAGGAGCCGGATACGATCAGGCCAAAAGAGACGAGGCCTAACGAAGTTAAATGAGTTAAATAGTTAAATGCTGGAGATGCTTCATTTAACAGGAGGAAAGTTTCTCTCTGTTCTCTCTGTTTGCTCCTGTTAAAAAGTGGTTTGTGAGACACCGCGCTGGCATTCATGTTCGTCTTTCACCTTGCGCCGATGGCATGGAGCATCGGCAGGACGACGTTGCGGACGAAGATGGGGTGGAAATGAATAAAGGCCGGCGGACCTGCGATGAGGAAAACGAAAAGCCATCCTTTCCAACCGGAACCGAGTCCAAGCTTTCGGGCGGGTTTGCTGTGCTCGAAGAGAACGCCCAGGGCCTGGATAATAAAGTAGAGTGTCGGGAGGCCGTAACCGCCTCCGGCGGTTACCGAGATGACACAGTCGTGGAGGACGCCGGAGAGCAGGAAAATCGCTACGAGAGCGCCGTTCGCTCCGAACCGTTTGGCTAATGGCTTGAAAGCGACGTTGTGCATGAGGTCGCTGAAGGCGGTGTTCCAGCGCCGGCTCCAGAAATCGGTGAGGGAAGTGGCGCAGGTGGGGGATTGCATGACCGGCTTGGCATTGATGCCGATGGCGCGCCAGAAGAGCGAAAGCAGATGAAGAACGCCAAAGAGAAGAAGGAAAATGCCCCACATGCCTACCCAGCCAGTGAGAAGCGGGTGACCGGGCCCGAGCAGCGGCACCACGCCCCACACGATTATGGCGCCGAGGTCGGTTTTCAAGAGGCCGAGGAGCCAGTCGGCGAGGGAAGGGACGGGGGTGTCAGGTGTCAGGTGCCAAGTGTCAGGTGGGGAACGGTGAGGAAGGCGCGGCCTGGGACGGCGGGGCGCGAAAAACGCTGGGGCGTCCATGCCGGGCCAGAGGAAGATGTAGCCAAGCAAACGGCCAACGCTTGCGCGCCCTCCTGAGAGAAAGAAGCGCGTTAACGTCTGCACTTTTGCAATTAAGCTGAACGAAAGGACGATGATCCACATCCAGACCCAGCCAGGCGGGCCATTGTCAGGAAGGATGGGGTGCAGGATCATATTTCGTATATTTCTGTCTATTCAGAAATTACTGATATACTGAGAGATGTCAAGGGCGAAGTTGAAAGAGCACGATTGGAGAAGCGAATGACAAACGAATGAGGAGCCAAGATGCCTTTCCCTTATTCGTCTGTCCCCATTCGTTTGTCAATTTCCGGGCCTAATTCTTCCGCGGGTCGGTGAGGCCGGAAGGGATGCTGAAGCGGACGACGTCGGTGCCGCCTTTGATGCCGGGTACCAGGGCCATGATGCCGCAATCGTTTTGCTGGAAATAAAAGAAGAGGACAACACGGTCTGAAGCTATGGCGTTGCCGTGGTAGAAGCGATGTTCGGCCAGGTGGAGGACGCGCGCGGCGTCGAGTTTTATCGTTTGGCCGGCGGCTTGTGAGACAGCGTGCTGAATGACGGCCAAAAGATGGGGGGCCTCGTCAGGGTCGCTTTCGGTAATGAATTTCACATCGCCGGCGAATTCTTCCAGAAAATAATGTATAGCTTTTTCGTAATCGGTCGGGTGCAACATGCGCTCGCGCAGGACGCCGAGGTGATGCGCAATATTTTGAGAGGCCGTGTTCATGAGTGGGAACAATTGTAGCAGCCGAGGTAACGAGGCTCTAACTTTTTTGAACAAAAACTTACTCACACGCTTCTGTTGAATTGATTGTGATTTCCTGTCAATAACATGTGAGCATTGTGAATAAGGGCGAGTTGTTCACGTTCTGCACATTTGTTCACAAAGTTTTTCTCAGACAATTTTTCACGCAAGTCATTGATGCGCCCTTGACAGCATGAGTTGTTTGCCTTATTCACACCCCTTAATACGGATAAGGTTTTAACTAGAAAAGAAGTACTATTAGGCATCCATGAATCTGACGATCTCGAAAGAGCAAATCATCGGCGGGCTCCAGGCGGTTCAGAACGTCGTGAGCACGCGCACCACGCTGCCTATTCTTTCCAATGTGCTTTTGCGCGCCGAAGGGGAGAAGCTCGAACTCACTGCCACGGACCTGGACGTGACCATTTCCTGCGCAGTGGAAGCAAAGGTAAAGAAGCCGGGTGGCACGACTGTGCCCGTGAAGAAGCTCTTCGGCATCGTGCGCGAGTTGGCTAATCAGGACATTGATATCGAGGTGGACGAGAAAAACAATTGCGCGGTGCGGTCGGGTCCATCGTTTTACAAAATAAATGGCCTGAGCGCGGACGAATTCCCGCCCTTGCCATCCTTCAAGGAGGACAAAAAGGTGGTTTTGCCGCAGGATACCGTGAAGAACATGATGAAAAAGACGTCGTTCGCGATGTCCACCGATGAATCCCGTTATGTTCTCAACGGCATCTTCTTCAGTTTAAAGGACCACAAGCTGACGATGGTGGCCACCGATGGCCGGCGCCTGGCGCTTGTTGACGAGGAAGTGGACGTGCCGGAGAAGAACCAGGGCGAGTTTATCGTGCCCTCCAAGGCGGTGAACGAGCTGAATCGCTTGCTGATGGATAAAGGCGAGGTGGAGATCCGGTATTCGGACAACCAGGCCTCGTTCAATCTCAAGGATGAGAAAGGCGCTTCGGTGCTGATCATTACCAAACTGGTTGAAGGCAGTTACCCGAATTATCGGCAGGTGATCCCAGCCGAGGCCAAGCAACGCATCTCATTGGCGCGCGAGGAGTTCCTGCATGCGTTGAAGCGCGCGGAGATCATGACCAGCGAGAAGTCGAACTCGGTCAAACTGAACTTCGGCAAGAACAAGCTGGAAATCACCGCCAACTCGCCGGAGGTCGGCGAGGCAAAGGAGACGATTGCTGTTAACTACAAAGAGCAGGAGCTGGCGATTGCGTTCAATCCGAAGTATGTGATTGATCCGCTCAACGCGCTGCCCCAGGACGAGGTTTTTCTGGAGTTGATTGATGAATTGAGCCCGGGGGTGATCAAGATCAATGGGCCGTTTTTGTACGTGGTCATGCCGATGAGGCTGAGTTGAGAGGTTTAAACCGCGGAATACGCGGAATACGCGGATAGGAAAGCGCCAGAGGGCTGGCGCAGTCCAAGACGCTTCGCGATTCTCCAGAGCCGCCGCGATATGGCGAAGCTTTTGGAGTGCGCCAGTCCTCTGGCGCTTTGGCTTTGAGCCCATCCATTAACAGGCAATCCGCATGAGCGCTAATCCCTTCGATCTCACCGGCAAAGTAGCTGTGGTAACCGGCGCGAGCCGCGGTCTAGGCCAATACTTCGGCCGCGCGTTGGTCAAGGCAGGAGCTGACCTCGTGATTACCAGCCGGGATGCGGACCACCTGCAGGAGTTTAAATCAGAAATCGAGACCCTTGGAAAACGGGCACTCCCATTGGCACTCGATGTTCGCGACTATGACAGCATTCAGGCCATGGTTCAGGCGGTAGTAGCGCATTACGGCAAAATTGACATCCTCGTCAACAACGCCGGCTGCAATGTGCGCAAGCCGGCGCTGGAGGTCACTTGGGACGATTGGAACCTGATTCTTGATACAAACCTGCGCGGGACATTCTTCGTCTCTCAAGGCGTGGCCCGCCACATGATGACTCGAAAATACGGGCGCATCATAAATATCGGCTCCGTAACTTCTGTAGCCGGTTATGCAGGCCTGGGACCTTACGGCGCAAGCCGCGGTGGGGTGAAGCAGCTTACGATGAGTTTGGCCGATGATTGGGGACTGCATGGCATCACGGTGAATTGCCTGGCACCAGGCTGGTTCAAGACGGCACAAAACGCTGTGATGTATGAGGACAAGGAATGGGTAGCGTATCTTTCCGACAGGATTCCATTAAAACGGCCAGGGCTGCCCAACGATCTTGATGGCGCAGTGGTGTTTTTGGCGTCTGACGCCAGCGCGTATCTGACGGGGCAGACGTTGCTGGTGGATGGGGGGATTTCGACGGGGGCTGTCCGGGCTTTACCCAAGCGGCCGGCTGGCCATTCTTAATCGTAATCTTTCTCTTAATCTTAATCCCTCTTCGATTTACGATTTACAATTTGCGATTTACGAGGTTGCTGTTTGCTCTGAGCTTCTGCCTTCTCATTAGCGGGTGCGGTTCGAAGAAGGTTGCACTGGACCCAGACCTCGCCAGGGCGGTCGCAGAAAAGAAGGCGTTGGCCAAACAATTCGCTATTGGCGAGACCAATCCTATTCCCAGCGACACATGGAAGTTCTTTGATCTGTTGGAGCGTGGGGACTGGCACGGGGCCACAAATGCTTATCGTCGGATTTGGCAGCCCAACTATTTGGTGGCTCCCGACAATATCGGCGGAGAGTTGCTCGAATGGTTTAGGCGACAGTACGGTTGGCGGGAACCTCTTTCAGGTCTCAATGCGCCGTTATGCAGTTCGATAAGTGAGACGATGGGAATTGCGCAATGCTTTCACGATTGGGACCCGGAGCTTTTGCATCGGTTTGGCAGAGACATCATCGAGTCAATTCCGACGGATAGCATCTATTTCGGTGGTATGACCGCGGGGCACTTCATCGTCACGGCTTTAAGTGGGTCGTACCAGGGAGGTCGCCCCTTCTACATCCTCAATCAAAACGTGTTGGATCATGAAGCCTACCGAAAGTACCTGGGTAGAGTGTATGGAACCAAAATTTATGTTCCGAATGAGCGGGATATCACGAACGCTTTCCAGGATGAAGCACAGAGTTTTACGGAGCGCATGCGGTCTCAGCAGATTACGCCCGCTAAGGCAATAAGCAACGGGACGGTGACAGCCATAAGCGTCATAAGTGAAATGCAAATTGGGGTAATCAACGGATTTCTTGTTGAGAGGATGGCTCAGGCCAATCCGGGCCATGAAGTCTTTGTCGAAGAGAGTTTTCGAACAGATTGGCATCCGTATGCATATCTAGTTCCTCACGGATTGATTTTCAAACTGGAGCCTCAGCCGCTGGCGAAACTGGACGATGCCATTGTCCGCAAAGATCACGAGTATTGGAAGCTCTATACAGCCCAACTGATTGGAGACTGGCTGACAGAGGATACTTCGATGAAGCAGGTTTGTGAATTTGCGGACAAGGTCTATTCTCGCAAAGACCTCTCCGGATTTACCGGCAACAAGACGTTCGCGCGGAATTCGGCGGCACAGAAGGCCTATGCCAAACTCCGCGTCGCGATTGCCGTGCTCTACGCCTGGAGGGCTGAACACGCCGCCACGAACGAAGAAAGAAACGCTATGGAAAAAGAGGCGAATTACGCCTTTCGGCAGGCAGTGGCACTTTGCCCCTGGTCAGCCGAGGTTGTCGGGCGGACTGTAGATTACCTGGGCGGTACCCGACCCGAGGATGCCAGCCTGATAACCCAAACTCGCCAGCGGCTCACTCCAACCAATTGCCAAGCGGTCCCTTTTCTGCCGGATGATTAGGACGAAATTTCTGGATTTGGTTGAAGCCGGCAGGCATGGGAAAATGGAATGGCGGCAAAAACGAAAGCGGGGGAATGCCCCGCACTCCAAACGCTTCGCGACTTCGTGCGCGCGTCCTGCTTCGCGAAGCGTTTGGAGTGTCCCGATAGCAATCGGGACCGCTTTGGATTTTCGGATAAAGATGCGCACTGAACCCTTCCCCAACGAGGCGGAAGTTGCGCCAGGACCCTACTGAATCGACTCCAACTCGGCGGCGCCGTTGAGGGGTTGAGAGCGGTTGCCGATGGCGGTTCGGACCGTTTTCACTTGCTCGGCGGTAATGGGCGGGGCTTTGTTGCCCCAGGCCTGGCGAACGTAGGTGAGGACGTTGGCAAGGTCGTCGTCTGTAAAGGAGGTGTTGACCGATGCCATCACCTGATTCCACTCCACACCTTTGACAGTAATGGACCCTTGCAACCCAAGAACCGGAATTCGGATCACCCGATTCGGATTGCCCTGGGCCCACTCAGAGCCGGCAAGGGGCGGGAACTGGCCGGGCTTGCCCATTCCGTCCTTTTGATGGCAGACGCCGCAAACGTCGTTGAAGAGCTTTTCACCTCGCACGATGTCTGGCCCTTCTCCGTGCGGCGGCTGAAACCTCTTCACATCCTCCAGGGAATGATATGGCGCATAAACCAACATATCGCCCCAGGCGCTGCGCTGGTCGAAATAGACCAGGCCCCACCAGATCAGCAGGAACAGGACCACCAACAGCCAGACCGGCACAGGCCGCCGCAGCGCGGTGGGCTCGGCTGAATCGGGGATTGCCGATTCTGGTTGGACGTCAGCAGGCATCGAGAATTGCGGATTGCGGATTGCGGATTGCGGATTGGGAAGCCAAGGCAGCCATGGCAGGCTCGATAGTTCTGTCTTCCGGGTGAATCCCGAAGGGATTCTGTCTCAAAGCCCAGGGTTGCGCCGCAGGCGCTACCCTGGGTAAGGCAGCGACGGCAATTTCAACCCTGAAAGGGTTGTGTCTGACCCCAGTCGGCCAACCCCGCGAAACAGGCCGCAACCCTTTCAGGGTTGATATAAAACGCGCCGTGCTTACTCCGTGCAAACGACTGAAAGCTAAATGGAAGGTGCAAGAAAACGAAAGCGGCGGAATACGCCCCACTCCAAACGCTTCGCGACCTCGTAAGCGCGTCCTGTTACGCGGAGCGTTTGGAGTGGGGCGTATTCCGCCGCTTTGGATGCAGACGACATGCACGCGCCTTAAAGCATACGCGCTGGAGGCACATGGTGGGGACGAAGGCTGAGACGAAGAAATCATTTTGGGGCGGCGTTCGTTGTCGCTTCTCCAGGCCCAGGCGTGACGCCTGCGCTACTTTGGGAGGTGTTCGTGGCCGGGCTGGGTGGCGGAGGCGGAACTGTCAGAGGGGCGACGAAGAGCGGGGCATCGGCGCGGAGGCTGGTCAGGTAGGCGGCCAGTTCGCGGGCCTCGGTGGCGGGGACGATTTCGTAATCGCCTTCGACGGCCATGGCATCCGGGGAAGCGCCGTGTTCGATCTTTCGTCGTTCGAAAAGAAAACGGTAGGGGGGCATGGTCGAGCCGGGGACGACCGATTTCGGGGCGTATAAGTGGCGCAGGTGCCAGTTTTCGTCCGGGAGCCGCGCGCCAACACCGGCCAGGTCCGGACCAATCCGTTGCGAGCCGAGCATCACGGGATAATCGTAAAGAAAATCGTCTGCCACAGATTGCCGCTTGCCCCAGCCGCGGGCGATGTCGGGTCCGAGCGCCACGTTTTCGCGGTAGGCTTTTGCGCCGGCGGCGGTCAGGGCTTTGACGAGGTCATCTGCACCCTCGGGCGTAGCATCTTTTAGGATGGGTTTACTGTGGTCGATGAGAAGGATCATTTCGTCCTCTACAGAGCCCGCTAGGTTTTCTAATAAGGCCCGAATGCGCGCTTGATTCGTGCCTGCATCCGTGAGGAAGACCTGGCAGACGGTGTTGGTTTGGATCACCTGTTGAGTGTGGCAGGCGGCGCAGCCGCTGGCGCGATAGACATCGAGGCCCTGGCGCGCGAGGCCGGGACGGGCCGTGGGATAAGTCAGAGAGAGTACCAGCGTATTGGTCTGTTGGAGACGTCCGACCTGGACCTGCGGCGCCAGCACGAACCCGAACCATGAGCTGGCCAGGGCGAAGAAGGCGGCGAGGAAGATGAGGGGGCCGTAGTTCACGATCTAAGTCCAAAGTCCAAGGTTCAAAGTCCAAAGTTGAGCCACGTGGCCGAGCGGCGAGTCGGAGACAAGCCGGGGTGCCGGAGCGAGCCCAAAGGCGAGCTGACTGTCGAGTATCGAGCGTCGAGTGGCATCACGTTTCACGTTTTACGTTTCAGATTAGGATTAAGATTAAGAGTAAGAGTAAGATTAAGAAGCGGGAGCTTCGGAGGGTTTGAACAGGTCCTCTGTCATCACCGCAAAAGCGGCGGCGGCGCGGGCGCGGTAGAAGCCGGAGGCCCAGCCGGCCAGGTTCACCAAAAAGATCAGGTGGCCCAGCAGCAGCAAAAGGTCTCCGAGGGTGCTCACCCGCAGGAAGTGCAACGCATTTTTGGCAACGGTTAGCGGCGCGATGGTGGGATTCATGAGCTGGAAGCCCTGGATGATCCCGCCGGTGGCCAGCGGAACCACAAGCAGGCCGATGCCGAGCGCAGCCACCCAGAAATGCGCTCGGATCAATTTCGGACTCGGGAATTCCGTATCAGTGAGTTGCGGCAGGATGAAATAGGTCGCCCCAAACATGATCATGGCAAAGAAACCGTAGGTCTGAACCTGATTTTGGGCAAAGTCGAACCAGGTGAACCGCAGCATTGGTCGCGGATCAGCCAGGACCGACGTGACCCTCATGACGCCGGCGATGAAAAAGGCGAAGACGCCGAATAGCAGGAAACGGAGAGAGTTACTGAGTGTTAGGCGTCGAGTGTCGAGAGGCAAGTAATGTGGCGCGAGGCCTGGAAGGTATGGTGTTTTGGGGACGATTTGTTGGGTGGTGGCGTAGATGTTAACTGTGACGGCAATCAGCGGAATGACCATTAGGACAGTGGCTGCGCCGCTTAAGGCGGGTATCCATGCAGGGACCGGAGCGCCGCCGGGGATGCCACCCCAACTGCCGAACAGCAGGAGCATCCAAAACGTGAGCAAGGCGAGGTAATGGCTGTGCAATTCCACCTTGAGCAGTTTGGGAACCAGATAGAAAACGGTCGCAATACCAACCAAACCGAGCCAGACCACGAGCAGGTTATCTGCATACCACCAGGCAATGATCGCCTGGGCCACGCCGCGAACCGGGCGAGCCACCAGGAGCATCTCCGCTGTGGTGTAAATCCAGGGGAACCAGAACAGAGCGGTGAACACAAACCATTGCGAGACGAAAAGTGTCCGCTGAGCACGGCGATGGAACGTAATCACTCCCCACAAGCCCAGGACCAGGTAGCCCAGGAACATGATCACAACCGCATAACGCGGCATTTCCAGGGTGTCGAACCCGGTCGAATCGCCGCCGAGGATGCCGCCTACTCCAATGGTGACGCCGAGGTTCCAAAGCGCGGCGCCCAGGGTAGCGAGGCCGCGGCCCGCGAGGGGTGTGCGGCCAAGATGGGCCAGGAGCCAAAGCGCGACGCCCAGGCCTGCCTGGAGGCAGAAGCCGTACAGCATCGCGTTCGATGCAGCCGGGCGAACGCGTCCGTAGGTCAGCCAGGAAATGTCGGCCAGGAATGTGGGTGAATGGAACTTGAGCGACGCAATGAGCGTGAGGGCAGAGCAAATGACCAGCCAAATCGCGGCGCTAATGAACAGCACCAGAAGCGGCAGGCGGCAGGAAAAGTTGATTTCCTTTACTGACATGAGGGGGCGAAAACCGAAAACCGAAACTCGAAATCCGAAGGGCTAAGCGCGAAATCCGGAGAGGACAAACGAATGGGGACAAACGAATGAGGGCAAACGAATGAGGGGCAAACGAATACGGATTGGGAGTTGGTTTTCATTCGCTTGTCCCTATTCGTTTGTCAGATTTTTTTCGTTCTACCCGAGTTCATTCGAGTGGGCTGGGGGCTTTCGGGGGAACGAAGGTGGCTTTCTCGACGCGGGCGACAAGGTTTGAGCGGGCGGCTGATGGGTTTTTGGACCAATCACGCAGCACCATGTCCATGGCATCCTCGATGCGTAGCCGGACGATTCCTTTGGCGGGATCAACCCAGCCGGTGGTGGTGAGGGCTTCGTGCTCGGCAGCGCGCAACTCGGCCAGGGCCTTGGCTCGGACTGCAGCGCGGTCTTCGCCGAGCGCAGGCGGTTGCGTGTAGTGGCGCATGGCCCAGACCAGCGCGGCCACGATGAAGAAGCAACCCAGGATGGCCACAATGTAGGCCAGGGCAGCGCGACGTGGTTCGGTGTGCGTGTTCATGGGAAGTCTGTGGTCTGCATTCGGTTCATGGAGCGGGTTGGCGGAATTGAGGCGGAGCATCGCGGAGGTCGTCGGCCTCGCCCAGTTCGCCGCCGGAAATTTGCGTCGGCACAGGGTGATACAAACCCATGGCCTCGACCAGGCGGGGATCTTTGATCGGGTAGGGAGGATGGCTGTTGTAATTCCGCAGAAACACGGCGCTCAACAGGCCTACCATGAACGCCCAGCAGCCGAAGTGCAGCCAGAGCGATAGGAAAGGGAACCCTTGAGGGTGCGGGATCGGCATGATGTTGAACGAGAGGTCAATCCAGTGCATGAGCCAGGCCCACACGCAAAGCGGTATCATCCAGGTGAAAATGTGTTTCACGTCAATGCGCAGCAGACCGAGGAATGGGATGAAGAAATGACCAAAAATAATCACCATCCCCACATACCACCACGTGCCACGCTCGCGCAGTACGTACCAATAGGTCTCCTCGGGCATGTTGCCGTTCCAGATGATGAAATATTGCGCGAAATGGATATAAGCGTAAAACACCGTGAAGGCGAACATCAGCGAGCCCAGGAAATAATATTGATGCTCATGCAACGCGTCAGAAATCAGTCCGAGCCGGTCAAGCACCACTGTGATGAGGTAAGCCGTGGCGAGCGTGAACCAGACGCTGCCCCCAAAATAATAGACGCCATACATCGTGGAGAACCAATGATATTCCAGTGACTTTTGCCACAGGACCACCGCAATGGTGCCGGTGAGGGCAAACAGGACGATGCCCGCCCCCGAATAGTAGCGCATCCTGAAAGTGGGTCCGGCCGCGCCGGTTTTGTCCTGCTCGAGCGACCAATGCCGCAGGCGGTTGGAGAGCAACCACCAGATCAGGAAGCAAAAGGCCGAGACGATATAGAACATCGGCACGCTGAAGAGTGGTTGCTTGGCGATGACCGCGTGCTCATGCTGGTGCTCGGGGTTCATCCAGGGGTAGATCGTTTTCGCCATCACCGCGATGGGGATGAAAAGCAGCGCCATCCAGGGAAAGAGCATGGCGGCGATGTGCTCGGAGAAACGGCGGATCGGAACAGTCCAGCCGGCATCAAACAGATGGTGAATCATCACCAGAAACAGCGATCCCAAACACAGGCTAAGGAAAAACATGAACGCCAGCAGCCAGGAGTAGGCGAACTCTTTGGCGTCCACCAGGCCGCCGATGATGCACAACACCGCGCCGATGACCATGAGCTGCAAGGGCAGCTTGCGCCAGCGCGAGATATCGAAGCGGTCGGTTGGATTGGCGGGGTTCATAAACGATCGCATAGTCCCGATAGGGACGGCAGAAAATAGCCCAGCGATTTATCGGTGGGATAGCGAGTGCTAATGGCGCGCAAGTCCCATAGGGACGGCAGATAATAGCCCAGCGTTTCAACGCTGGGTTTATCGTGACGTGCGGCATAAGTCCCGTTAGGGACGACAGAAGAAACGTGTTTTCTGTCGTCCCTACGGGACTCAGTCGGCATCCAACCCTGAACCCAGCGATGAATCGCTGGGCTATTGTCTTTCGTCCCTGGCGGGACTATTCGTTGGCCCGCCATTCTGGCTTCGGCCTTTATGTTTGTGACCGGGATCATTTATTTCTTCAGAGTTGCTTTCAATGCCTCCGGCACATCTTCGATCGTTCCCAGTTGGCTCAATTGCAGGGCGCGCACGTAAGCGACCACGGCCCATCGGTCTTTCACCGTGATATTCGCCCCGTAGCCTTGCATCAAATTGCGGCCGTTGCTGATCACGAAGAACAGCTCGCCATCGGTCATCTCGACGATGCGTTTGTCGTGCAAATTTGCCACGGTTGCCATGGCGTTGATTTTTTTGGTGATGCCGTTGCCATCGGCCAATGCGCCATGGCAGGGAGTGCAGTTGATGGTGAACCGCTGCTGGCCGCGCTTGAGCAATTCGGCTGTGATCTGGAGAGGATTGTTTTCAACAAAATTGGTGGTTCCGGTGATGCGCCCGGTATTCACGGGAGCATCCTGGTAGGGATAGACCGGGCCGTCAGCGGTTTCGAGCGGCTCGCTCCGCGCGATCGTGCCGGCAACTTGAAGTTGTGAGCTTATGCCGTTGGTGAAGAATCCGTTCGGTTTTTGGGGACGCAATTTGAGCTGCCATTCCATGTCCGGGAAAATATAGAGCGGCGGCTTCGTGAAATGCTTGCCGCGACGGCCCAGCAGCCCGAACACAGCCAGGACGCAAAGCACGAATATGGCGAGGAAGGTACGCATCAGGTTATTCCTCGATTAACTCGATATGCCGGCAGCCGGCTTCCTCGAGCAGTTTGCGCGTTTCGACCTCCGAATATTTCGGATCATCACATTCAATCAGGATGAAGAAGCGATCATGGGTCACCAGGGAAAAGCGCTTGTTCTTGAGCAATGGGTTGTGCAAGCGCGGCAGGCGGTTCAGGAACAACATGCCGCCCAGTGACCCGAACGCGCCGAATAAAATCGTCAGCTCGTAAGATGGCGGGAACGCGGAGAACGGGCTGAACATGGGTTTGCCTCCGATCACAATGGGATAATCCACCGTGTTCATGAACCAGATCATTAACATCCCAGTGGTGTAGCCTGCCACGCCGCCGAGGAAGGCAAACCAACCGACTTTTGAGTTTTTCAGGCCCATGGCCCGGTCCATTCCATGAACCGGGAAGGGAGTGAACACATCCCATTTCCGAAACCCTGCATTGCGGACGGCTTGGGCCGCATGCAACACGGAATTCGCGGTGATGAATTCCGCGATCATGCCGTAGGGTTTGGTGAGGGCGTCAGGCATTTGTGAAACGTGAAACGTGAAACGTGAAACGTGGCTCGTGTTGCGTATTGCGTGTTCCGTGGCGCAACACGCAACACGCAACACGCAACAGCGAGCCTAAGGTTTGTGGCTTAGTCTTCATCAGGAACGCTCTCAGCCACTTTTGCTCCGCCCAACGGATGATGCGGGTCGGACTGCGGGGTGACACCTTTGACTTCGGAAATGGCGATCATTGGCAGGAACCGTATGAAAAGCAGGAAGCACGTGAAAAAGAGTCCGAACGTGCCGACGTACGTCCCTATGTCAATCGGTGTGGGTTTGTAATAGGCCCAGCTCGAGGTGAGAAAGTCGCGGTGCAGGCCGATGACGATAATGACGAAGCGCTCAAACCACATGCCGACGTTGACGAGGATGGAGATGATAAAAACCGCGACCAGGTTTTTGCGGAACCACTTGATCCAGAAAAGCTGCGGCACCAGGACGTTGCAGGTCACCATTGGAATCCAGGCCCATTGATAAGGCCCGAGGGCGCGGTTGAGGAAATGAAAGCCTTCGTTCGGATTGCCACTGTACCAGGCGATGAAGAATTCCATCGAGTAGGCGTAGCCGACGATGGAGCCGGTGGCCAGGGTCACCTTGCACATCACATCTATGTGACGCATGGTGATGATATCCTCGAGCTTCCAGATTTTGCGCAGCGGAATCAGGAGGGACAGCACCATGCCGAAGCCTGAAAAAACTGCGCCGGCCACAAAATACGGCGGGAAGATTGTTGTGTGCCATCCCGGTAATTGGGAAACCGAGAAATCGAGAGAGACGATTGAATGTACCGACAGCACGAGCGGTGTGGACAGGCCGGCCAGGATGAGATATGCCTTCTCGTAGTTGCTCCAATGCCGGTTCGAGCCGGTCCAACCTAGCGCGAAAATTCCATAAAGAAATTGACGGGCGCGGGTCCTGGCCCGGTCGCGCATCACCGCCAGGTCGGGCACCAATCCCATGTACCAGAAAAGCACCGATACCGTGAAGTAAGTGGAAACCGCAAACACGTCCCACATCAGCGGCGAACGGAACTGCGGCCAGAGCGAATTCGAGTTTGGAATCGGGAACAGCCAGTAGTCGTACCAGGTGCGGCCCACGTGAAGGGCAGGGTAAATGCCGGCGCACATGACGGCGAAGATGGTCATGGCCTCGGCGGCACGGTTCACCGCTGTGCGCCAGCGTTGCCGCAGCAGAAACAAGATGGCCGAAATCAGTGTGCCGGCGTGGCCGATGCCGATCCACCAAACGAAATTGACGATATCCCACGCCCACATCACCGGGTGCCGATTGCCCCACACTCCGACGCCCGTCGAAATCTGATAGCTCACACAGAATCCCAAGAGGCACAATGCCAGGAAACTCGGCACGAAAAGGATCCACCACCAAAGAGGAGCAGGGCCTTCCGAGAGGGACGCTACCCGGTTGGAGATCCAACCGAAGCTGCGCAGATTCGCAACCAGCAGCGGACGCTCCAATTCCGCGGGTGTCTGAGGAACGGTGGCGGGCATGGGAGCGGTGGTCATGGGTTGAGCTCCTGCGCCAAACACCAAACACCAAACACCAAACACCAGAGAAGCTCCAAACACCAAATCACATTGGCAAAGGGCGTGCGTTGAAGCTTGGAGCTTGGTGTTTCTCTGGTGTTTGGTGTTTGGTGTTTGGTGTTTATCATTCGGATCCCTTTCGCCCTTCGCCCTTCTCACCTCGTCCCTCCTCGCCTTCCCCGCTCTTTTGTTCAAATTCCTGCAACGTGAACGGTCCCTTTGCCATATAATCAGGCATCCTGGGATTCGGATTCCGGATTTTCGCCAAATAGGTCGTCCGCGGCTTCGTGAGCAGGAATGGCAGCACAGTGTAATTCCGGTCCGACTGCTTGAGCTTCGAAACGCGACTCTCGGGCTTCTTCAGATCTCCAAAAACGATCGCGCCAGCGGGACAGGCCTGGGCACAGGCGGTGGTGAATGAATCGGTTTTGACAATCACGTCGCCGGAAGCGCCCGCCTGCCGCTTCTGAGCGATCTTCGCCTGCTCGATGCGTTGAATGCAGTAAGTACACTTCTCCATCACTCCGCGCATGCGCACGGTGACATCGGGGTTCTTGATCATCTTCATCAGGTCCCACTCGTCGTCCTGGCGATGACCAAATGGCCCGCGGTAGAGTTGGGTGATGGGCCGCTTATTGTAATCGAAATAATTGAAGCGCCGGACCTTGTAAGGGCAGTTGTTCGAGCAGTAACGCGTGCCGACACACCGGTTGTAGGTCATTACGTTCAGCCCCTCCTGGTCGTGCGACGTAGCATTGACTGGGCAGACGTTTTCACACGGCGCCGATTCACAATGCTGGCAGAGCATCGGCTGCGTTACCACCTGCGGCTCATCAATCCACTTTTGGTATTGCTGCTCGGTCTCGAAATCGAATGTTTCGAAGAAAGCTTGTTTCGCTTCCGGGCTGTTTGGCGGCGCCAACGGGTGTCCGGCATAATAGCGGTCAATGCGCAACCAGTGCATTACGCGGCCGCGCCTTACCTGGTCCTTGCCCACGATAGGCACGTTGTTTTCGCTCTGGCAGGCCAGCACGCAGGCCGAGCAACCGACGCACATGTTCAGGTCAATCGCCATGCCCCATTGGTGCAGGCCCTTCTTTTTGAGTTCGTCAAACGGATTCGGATAAAGCGGCGCCTCGACCGGCAATTCCTCCTCGCCCATTTTTTTAGCGAATTCAGGAGATTGCCGGTACTGCTCCAGGTTTGCTTCGCGAATGATGGGCCGGCCTTCCATAGACCAGTGCGTCTGCGTGCTGACGAGAGAATAGGTTTCGCCAGTCTTACGCAAGGTCGCGCCGGAGGCAAAATTCTGGGCATCGCTGGTGCGCAAAGGATAGACGTCGAAGCCCGTCCCTCGGCCCACGCGACCCGTTTTTTGGCGCCCGTAGCCCAGTGCCAGGCCCAGCGAATAATCTGCAAAACCAGGCTGGACCCAGATCGGCCCGCGCAGGCTGCGGCCCGAAACGGTGATCTCAACTAAATCGGAATTCTTAAGCCCAAGCTCCTCAGCGGTCTTGCGGCTGATCATTACGGCATTGTCCCAAACAAGTTTCGTGACCGGGTCGGGCAACTCCTGCAGCCAGCCGTTATTATTGTAGCGGCCATCGTCCATCTTGTAGTCGCGGGCGAAGACCACTTCCAGTTTTTCTTTGTCGGGCAGTTCGGCTTTTTGCGGTTGGGTCCGGGCCACGATCGTCTGGTCCAACCGGACCTCAGCAGGTTTGGAAGCCGACCCCGCCAGGAACCCGTCATGCAGGAATTTCTTCCAGGCTTCCTCCAGAGTTCCCTCCGGTTTGAACGTCTCGAAGGTTTCGCGCACGATCGCGTACGGATCGGCCACTTCCAGCCCGCCAATGCGGGCAAGCAACTCCAGTTCGGTCATGCCGCCAAGCAAAGGCGCGATTAACGGCTGGATGGCGAGCAACGTGCCGTCGCTTGCGAGCCCATCGCCCCAGGATTCCAGATAATGGGCGGCAGGCAGATGCCAATCACATAGCGCGGCGGTTTCATCCTCGTAGTAGCCCAGGCGGACCACGGTCTTGGCTTTGCGTTGAGCTGTCGCCCAGCTCAAATCGGCCGGGGCGGTGTAAGCCGGATTGCTGCCCAGGATGACCAGGGTTTCGACCTCGCCGGAGTTCAGCGCTTTGGCCAGGTCGCTGATCGTGCCTTCATTGGACTCGGGCACTTCATGGAGCATGACGGTTTTGCCAATGTTTCCAAGCTCGGCGTTGATCGCGTGGGCGAGCAGGTGAACTTCCAGCGGCTGGCGATGCCCGGCGATCACAAGGCCATTGCCGGCGCTCGCTCTTAGGTCGCTAGCGCATTCGGTAAGCCATCTGTCTGCGCTGCTCGCAACTTTTCCCAGGGTCAACAGAGTAGAGACGTCACCGGGCATCGAGAGCAGTTCGCCCGCAAGAACACGGCACGCCAGGCCCATAGCGCTGGCCGGCAGACGCAGCCGGTGGTCGGCGTTCATCCCGGTAAGCGTCATCAGCCCCTCGGCCACATAGAGCCGGTTCGGGGCTTGCTGAGGATTCTGCAGATGTCTTCTGCCCGCAAAACGGCGAATATGATTGTGCGCATCCTCTTCTGAGCCGATGAAGTCGCAGTCCAACGACACGATCACGTTGGCCAGGTCCATGTTATAATACGGCTTGACCGATTTGCCGAAGGCCTTCGAAGCAGCCCGACGATGAATATCCAAATCCACCGGTTCATGCGCAAACCAGCGGGCGTTTGGAAGTTTTTGTGCAAGTGCTGCCTGAAGACGGCGCCGTGAAGGCGAACTGCTCCTTTCCACGAGGAAACTCAGACCTTTTCCGCCATCAGGGACGGCTTTCTTCGCGACCGAGGCAAGGAAATCAAGAGCCGCGGCGCGCGAGCGTTCCTGTCCTCCTTCCGTGATGCGAGACGCCCGATCAGGATCATAGAGATTAAGAATCGATGCCTGGACAAACCGATCCGTGCCGCCGTTGCTGCCGGGGAGCTGCTTATTGCCTTCTACCTTGATAGGCCGCCCATCGGTGGATTTTACAACCAACGGAACCGCGCAGCTCTGGCCGGGCATGGCCGTAGCGAAGTCTTGCGGGACGCCATGAACGTAATTCTCCGGCATCTGCGCGAATGGCTCGATTTTTTCCTCTGGCCTGCGGCACCCGCTCGCGGCCAACCCTACGCCCGCCAGGGCAAAGGACGCGGACATGATCCGCATGAAGTGCCGCCGAGAAAGCGGATCCGTCCATTCGCTGGCCCCTTCAGGGAACTCGCGCTCGACCCATTGTTGGAATTCGGGGGTGTGGGACAGCTCCTCCAGCCCACGCCAATAATGCATGCCACTGGCCTTGTCAGACCGGTCCGACCGGTCCGACCGGTCTGACAAATTCGTTGTATGTTCCACGCTCATCTATGACATGCCGAACAATTCTGCAGTGACTCCACCTTCCACTTATCCACCATGTCTCGGCCGTGCAGCCTCTGAAGCCGCTCGTTTTCTTCGGGGTTCTCGCTCCAACGCCAATCCAAATCGGTGATTTTATCCAGTGGCCGGATTTTCTTTGCCGGATCGCGGTGGCAATCCAGGCAAAAAGTCATACTTAGGGGCTGATAATGATAAACTTCATCCATTTTGTTGATCGAGCCGTGACATTCCACGCAACTGATGCCGCGGTCCACGTGGATGGAATGGTTGAAATAGACATAATCGGGCACCCGATGGATCTGGACCCAGGGAATCGGCTTGCCGCTTTGGGCGCTTTCGCGCACCAGAGCCAGCCTCGGGTCATCTTTGAGCACCTGGTTATGGCAATTCATGCACGTGCTGCTGGCCGGGATGTTCGAATACCACGACTTTTCGACCGCGTTATGGCAATAGCGGCAATCCATTCCAAGCTGGCCGGCATGAATAGCGTGCGAAAAAGACACCGGCTGCTCGGGTTGATAGCCCACGCGCGAGTATTTCGGCGTCAGGTAATACCACATCCCTGCCGTCACGGCGCTGCCAACAAGCAGCGTCCCGACAGCAATCGCCGCCGGCAAGCGGTTGGTCCACTTGGGGAAAATCGCTGACACACGATTCTTTCGCTAAAACAGGCGGAAACCTTTAACGCCACAACCCTTGCTTCGCAAGCGCAAAGTACGGTTAGTCGCATGATTTAGGTTTTGTTAATAAAATCCATTAGCCGCACTGGTCAATTCCTCCTGGGAGCGCGGGCATCTTGCCCGCGAGTTTCTTGCTTGCTTCCCGGAAGAAACGGATCCACGTGTTTTGCTGAACTGTTCTAATTGGACGGAATTTCGCCCTTTTGCGACGATGTCGGCAATGTGTTCAGACAAAAGCCGCTATTCGGCAGTCCAGAGAACCTTTCTCTCAGGTGGACCTATGGTTTTGGTGATTTCCTTATTGACGCTCGGTTGCCGTAGTACGGTTCCCCATCCACCGGCATTCTCAGATTTCCAGCGTGCGTTCAACAAAGGCTTGGAAACTCAAGCCGGATGGGAAGCGCAAACAGAAGTGTTTGCCGCCGCAATGCTCTCGGACCGAGAAATGTACAAGATCCTGGTCGGTACCAATGTGCAGGCGATGATCGGTGCGGGGTTGCAAGGTCGTCTGGATGATAATCTGGATTTGGCGCTGTTGGAGCGCGCCGCAAGTATTTCACCTAGCAATGCCGCAGCTTGGGCCGCGGTCGCCTATCGAAGTCTGACCCTGTTGAAAAACCACATCGGAGACATACAGACGACGGGGAATAAATTCAGGAGAGCGACTGATACGATGAGCACGCTAGCCCCGACCAATTCGGTCCCACTTTATCTGCGTGCTGCTTTTGATTGTCTGGAAACGAATATCGGGGGCGCAAAGGAGCTTATCGTAAAAGCTTACGCAATGGATGGGTTTGACACTTACGAGACTACTCTAAAGGTCTGCGTCATTCAGGCATTAGAATCTGTCGGCTACTCCGAATTTACCGCTCGAATTGTCGCTTCAGGCAACGCGCCGGCAACATTTGCATGGCCAAAGTTAGACAGAGCAATCCTTGCTGCTAGCCCCTCAACGGAAGAAGTCCGCGCCTGCCTGTTACTTGGTGCTCGCGTAGCTAGCGGCGGCAGCTTTTTGGACCAGTTGGTTGGGGACTCAATCCAATTGAGGGCCATGGAAAAGCTCGACGGACCCCAGTTTGCCATGGCAAAGAGGCGAATCACCGAACAAAAGGAGCGGATAAAGCACGCCACTCGTTATCTGGGCTCGGTTCGCACCCGCAACGTGACAGAGAAACAATGGGTTCAGTACTACGATAGGTGCTTTAAATCGGGTGAAATGGACGCGGTGCAATGGTTGGCAGAAAAGATGGGCGACACCTTTTAGCCGGCAGGGCGAGGAGCGAGTGCAGCCCTGGGGTTGAGCGCGGCCGCCTCACGCCGGCACTAGCTCCAGCTTAATTTTTCTGCCAAGCGCCCGCGCCGCCTTATCCAGCGTCGCCAAAGTGAGGGATGGATTGGAGGCATCTAATAGCCGGTCCAAAGCGGCGCGACTGGTTTTCATACGATTGGCCATTTGGGATTTGGTCAGAGATTTCTCTTTCCTTAATTGCTGGAGCTGGAAACTCAGCGCGCGTTTCCAGGCCAGTGCCTCGACCTCTTTGAGAATTCCTTCTGCTTTCAGGAATTCCCGGAAGTCGCTTCCACGATGGATTCTCTTACTCATAAAGACTACTGCCAGCGGCCGCTCGGATTTCATTCATAGCTTAATGTATCGAAATTGGTACTTGCGTCAAACCGCTGTTTTAGCCCCTTAGCCCCACAGAAGTTGAGACCGTAGAAAAATCCCATTCACGTTGACGGGCGAGACAGTTGGCACGATTCTCTGCAGATGGCCCGCAAGCAACAGACTTTTCTACGGCCTGCCCCCTCCCATGGTGACCCCTCGCACAGGAGCCATTTGCGCAAGGGCTTGCCGCGACTTTTAAGCTGGTGCATTTTCATGGGGGTGAGCGCCATGGCCCTCTTCGACACTGGATGTTCGACGGATCGGCGGTTAGTGGATTTCTGGACACCACAGGACCGCGAAGCGGAAGACTTATTTTATTGGGGACGCGCCACGTTTCTAACAGGAAATACGACTTATGGAACCTTGCCGGCAGGGGAGTGCTGTAAGATCGCGAGCAATCCCTCAAAATCGTTGGGCGCGCGACGATTTGCCGCCGCCCTGCTTTTCGCGTTCTACGTTCGTGCAGGCTTTAACGTTGCGGACATGCGAAAGATCATGCTGCACAAGGAATGGCTTGATGACTGCGCGATCCGACCGGTAGTAATCATTACGGGTGATAATCCATGGCGGCTGCGAGGCTGGCACTTCAAAATGCGCTTTTTCCCGGATAAAGCGGGTGATTCGGATTGGAACATGTCTTTTACTCTGGCCGGGAAATCCATGGACCCTCGCAAAGGAATCACCGAAACCGATGCGAAGAACTTCTTTAAGGGAGATCATTCCGGCGAGAATCTAATGATTACGGAATTCGTCTTATACTATCCTTTGCCGACCCCCCGCTCTGGGCTAGTAGCAGAGCGACACAGCACTAAAGGTGTTGGAATCCAAGTTCGTCCTTGGGGGTGGTTCGAGTTGCAATGAGCGCAGCATTAACCTGGTCGCGGGACTCACTTAGGGGTCCGGAAGTAAGCTGGGGTCGCATCTGGGTCGCATCTCATCATCCATTTATCATTTCATTTGATTGCGCTGAAATACTCGAAACAAATTTCGTGTTAGAGGCAAAGAGCTTTTCAATTTCTTCGTTTTTATTAGCCACTCCTTTTTATGGGCGTCCGCGTGTTTCTCGAATAGTGACTTCAATCATGAAATGGACATGGCCGGTGGCGGATGTTCTCAAAATGGTGAACTCGACAAAATACACTGTTGGGGATTGCGCCCTTTTGGCAGCCAGCGTGCCGACAGTGCACCGTCGTGCGTTCAGGAGCCAGTCGGTCGTAAAACTCCCGATCCAAAGCGAGTGTAACTGCTTCCGATTTTCTGATGATCTCCTCGCGTTCTTCGGCACCCCGTGCAGGAGCCTGCCCCGCGCGCCAAGGCTCCTGATTAATGGCCGCTATTTCTCCACGTGATAGTTTCAACCAAAGCTCCAAGGCTTTTTCTCTCGAAACACCAAGTTGGTGGCGCGGCTCTTCCCCTGATTCCATATTCTCGAATATCACCAGCCCACTTTCATAAACGGACAGCGTCCACCCACTCTCATGAGTAAGCCACGTATCGGGATGCTCTGGGTCGCTCTTCTCAAGCTCTGCGAGGATCTCCCGCATACGGTTCTCATCCGGCAAGTTTTCAGAGCCACCCCAGCGCGTCTGTGCAAAGTAGTTCATCCTCTGGACAGTATGGCTTATACGCGGTGAAAATCGAGCGTTGTCCATATAGTTTGAGCAGCGAGGTAAAACGAGCCGGGGCCGGGCTGCTCGCGGCCCCGGCGGTCGATGGTTCGTCATGAGCGTCAACGGCCTCAAAGCGAATCCGCCCCAGAGGCCGGGCACCAGACCGTAGAAAAGGCCCATTTGCCTTGACCGGCGAATCCATTGGTCCGATTCTGTGGCGATGGCTCGCAAGCAACAGATTGTCTCCGGCCTGATCCTCGGCCCGCTCGATGGCCTGGGCCGGTTGCGCTTGCGCGCTGAGTACGCCGGCGACGGCTCGACATGGGTGCTCCAGACCACGACCGGCTACATTTACGACGGCTGGCGCGTCATCCAGGAGCGCGATACGAATAACACAGCGCTCGTCAGCTACACTCGCGGACAGGATTTGAGCGGTTCGTTGGAGGGGGCCGGCGGCATCGGCGGACTGCTGGCCCGGTCAGCAGGTTTTGTCTGCACCAACACCTCGCTGACCGTAGGCATTGATAATCAATCGCCCTCCGCTCAAACCTACTCGATCTACAGCGATTACGGCACAATGGTGGACGGGGATTCTGTGGATGCCTATAGCTCGCGCTACTACACCTTTGACGTGGTGGCGGGCACCCTGTTCGAGATTGCAGGGCCGGGCGACTATTATTACCTGGACTACCCGTGGTCGCGTTATTTCACCGCGTACCTGGACACCTCCTTACTGGGCATCTTCATAGTCAACGACATTGATTATTGGACCAGCGGCAATGTCCTGTGCGGCCCGGATTCGGGCGGCAGTTGGACCAGCCACGCCTATTACCACGCCGATGGCAACGGCAACGTGACCTGCCTTATTGACGAGAGCCAGTCGGTTGTCGCGACCTATCGTTACGACCCGTTCGGCGGCATTTTGTCCCAAAGCGGCGATCTGGCCGGCGCCAACAACTACCGCTTCTCCAGCAAGGAGCAGATGCCGAATAGCGGGCTCTATTATTATGGCTATAGGTTTTATGAGCCGAGCTTGCAAAGCTGGATAAATAGAGACCCTGCCGGGGAAGGTAGTGGAGTAAACTTGTACACCTTTGTACTAAACGCCCCTTCGGACTACCTGGACACGGACGGGCGAAGCTTTTTCAGGCTCCCTCCGGAAATTCGGTGGCCCAGTTTTCCTCCGATCGAGATTCCATGGCCCAGCCTGCCGTGGCGAAAGCCCAGACCTCCTGCGTCTTGTCCTCCCCAAGTCAACTGCGCGGGGTATTTACCATTCACTGGTTCAAAGTGCGACGGAAAGCCCGACTCGTACCCTAGTTCAGCATACAAGTGTTGTCAAGATTTCATGGAAAAGTACGGGTCGTCGACCACGGTCCAGTGCGTCGCGAATTGCCTTCAAGCAGCCGAGGCTCAGTGCGAGCAGGAGAGTTCTTGCAGTAAGCGAGCGGACTGTCGTAAGAAGGCCCATGTGGATTGTTACTCCAAGTGCCATTTCGTTCCTGTGAAAGGTATCCCGGCTTCGTGCGCGGCCCTCGGACTGACCGGACGGTGAGCAACTATGAAGCTGGCCATTTTCGTTGCGAAAGCGCTTTGTCTGGCCATTCCAACGTTCATTGCGGTCTACCTACTGGGAACGATCCTTCTGACTGGCCTTTTCGGCGTCCTTACTGGGACACCTTACCTGGTGTTTTCCCGAGATCTTTCGGGCATTCCAGTTATCTGGTATGCCTTGGGCGTCGGCTCGCGGTTGGCCTCGGTCGCTTCTGGCTCGATTTGGCTATTCGCGACCCTGTTTGCCGGCTTCGGCAGGCCACACAAAAGCTTTTTGAAGTGGTTACTGGCAATGCTCATCATTGGGATCCTGGTTGGCGCCTTTTGCGCTTTTCCTGTACTCGCTGCCGGTGCGTCCGAACTGACCAATTCAGAGCGTCCCGGCACGGTAGCGGCCTACGTGCTTGTTTTCAGTTTTGTCGGAGCAATGGTGGGCACCATTCTGTCTCCACTGTGGTACTTCGCTTACCAGGCATGGCTCTCGCCCTGAAAACATCATGCGAGGGTCGATTCTCACTTTTGGTCGTGCGAGGGTGCGAGTGCGAGGGTCGCGAGTGCGAGGGTCGGAAATAGCGACGGGGTCAGATCTCGGCATTTGACATTTAAGCTATGAAATTTGGTTTGGGTACGAGAGACGAGAATTGGCTCATTCAAGTCGGCCAGGCCACGCCAGGGGAAAAGGCAGGGGAAAAGGGGTCGAAAAGATAACATGGGTAGTCAGGTGCGGGAAAACCCAGTACACCTGACACCCAATGAACAATAACAAAGCCAAGAAAACCGCAAAACAAACCAAAACGCAAGCCCCCGGCCACAGGCCGGAAGCCAAGGCCAAGACGATCAAGCTCGGCGTAGACGTCCACCTGGATCGCTATGTCGTAGTGCGGATCATCGAGGGTGGCACACCGCAACCACCGCAACGCTTCACGCCGCCTGAGTTTATGCTGTGGGTGGCCAAACAACTGACAATGGCGGAGAGGGTCTTTAGCTGCTATGAGGCTGGCCCGTTTGGCTACAGTCTGCATCGGAAGCTGGAGAGGATGGGGGTGAGCAATTACCTGGTGCGGCCACGCGACTGGGATGAGTACGGTAAGAAGGTCAAAACCGACAAACGCGACGCCAAGCAACTGGCGCTGCACCTGGACCGTTACGTCAATGGCAACCACGACGCGTTCTGCGTTGTGCGCGTGCCTACCCCGGAGCAGGAACAGGCGCGCAGCATTTCGCGGCAACGAGAGAGTTTCCAAAACGAGCGGCTGCGCCTGGCGGCACAGGGACGCAGTCACGCGCTCTACTACGGCGAGCACCTCCAGGGCGAATGGTGGCGGGAGGACGTTTGGAAAACTTCGGCCGCGCAACTTCCCGCCATCGTGGTCAACCTGCTGGAGCCTTTGCGCCGGCTCATCGCGGCATTGGAGGTTGAACTCAAGACACGGACGCAGGAAGTGCAAGCCGCCGCGCCAGCTGAACTTCCTGTCGGCCTGGGAAAGTTGACCAGCGAAATTCTGGACCGGGAAGTGGCTGATTGGCAGCGATTCAGCAACCGGCGCCAGGTCGCCAGCTACACGGGCTTATGTCCCCGCGAGGACAGCTCCAGCGATCGGCGCTTCCAAGGCTCGATCAATAAGCACGGTAACCGGCGGCTGCGGCCGGTGCTGGTGGAATGCCTGTGGCGGCTGAGCGTGTTTCAGCCCGAGTATCGCGCCGTCAAGAAGTGGCGGCCCGAGCTCCTAAATCCCAAGACCAGCAAGCCTCGACGCAAGAAGATCATCGTAGCGATGGCGCGAGCTTTCGCGGTGGATTGGTGGCGGGTGCGCACCGGACGCTGTAGGGCGCAGGATTTGGGCTTTCGACTTCAACCCGCCACGGTAGCCAAGGGCGCCAAGAAATAATCCACGATATGCCACTACTAATATGCAGAAATGAACAATGATTTTCGCTGAGACATTTTGGAGCGTAGCGGGACCCCCGTTTTAAAGATTGGGTTCCGCGCGCTTCTCTGGCCGATCTTGGAAACGATACGATGTGCGCCCTCAGTGGTTGCACGGATAGCAGGTAAAGCCAGGTCATTGAAACCTGAGCCCTGCCAGAGAAGGCGAGCCAAACTGTTCGACAGCGCAAGACAGAGATTACGGAACTTGGAATTTATGGATAGACTCATTTGTTATTCCAATGCGAGTTGCCGGGAAAATGGGCCGTGGCTCTGCGCGGCTTTCCCAAATTCGTGGCTGGTTGGTTTTCGAACGATGAGTTTTTCGCTTTGGCCGTGGCTTGCAGAGGCATCCCAGCAAAAACCCGGTCCGCGCATTAGCCCAGACCGGGCGGGATGCAATCAATGCAATCCACGGACGGTTCGGTGCTCGGGTTGCACTCCTGCAGAGCCCTATCCCCCGAACCGCAGGCCCAAACTAGCACGACCGAAATGAAGAAACCAAAAAAGAAATAAAAACTGTCCCGCGCTTGACACTTCTACCCATAGCAGGGGTCAGACCATAGCTTGGGCTGTTTTTGAATTGACGAGGCGTCCATGACGTTGTACGCCGTAGTCCACACCAACTTTAGACCGCGCTTGCCACATCTACGAATCTCCCAAAAAGCCGCCCACGCTCTTCGCTGTCTTTCTTTCATGCAATGGGGTCACGTCTTCACATTTCATGCAATGCATTTGCAATGGGGTCACGTCTTCACACATGTCACAAATGAACAATTGCGGCAGCTTTGCCCTTCCCGCCAAAGGGCTGGGGATCGCTGGATCGGGAATCAAAATGTGGAAAGTGAAGACCTGACCCGACTACGTGCTTACCGCGCCGTATTCTTACACGAGCTTTGAGCGATGCGAACAATAGTCCTCGCAGGTGTCGCCGTTGGCTGCGCCACCATGCTGATCCTACTCCTCTGTGGCATCCCACACCCACGCAAATCAAAGCCACGTGCCGCCGATCCCCTGAATGTGACGGGTATCCACTTGGGTTTGGCCGGGGATGCGTGTGAGGCGTACCGCCGACTTATCGGGACCTGGCCCTCGAACGTGGCAGCGCTGACCGGAGTAATATTTGTAAAGGACACTAACGTGTTCACGGATGGCTGGGGGCACGCGCTGGTTCTGAGAGCGTGGCCGAGTGTCACGAACCAAATGTGGTTGTTAAGCTACGGCGCCGACGGTGTCCCAGGCGGTGAAGGGTCAAACGCCGACATCGTCTACACGCTCACCGCGGGTCCGTGAAGGTGCCAAGGTGCCGTTCTCACTTGCGTTCGGTTAAGTCGGTTAAGTGTCGGTGCTCACTATTTACACTTTGATTGACTGCCTCCAATTTCCGAGCGAGGACAGTTGACGGCCGGCACCAAATAGGCTTAAACAGATTCCGTGCGAGAGCCCTCACTTTTTCAACTCTTGCACAATACCCCGAAATCATTCGGTGTCGCCGCGCTCACATCGTACCGGTGGCGGTGCCCGGACGTTCCACATTCCACACTGCCATCGTAAAGTCGGATTTGCGGTTAATCCGGCAAACGATGGCCGCACTGGCGTCAAGGGCCGATGATCTGACGCATGGCTGGCTCCTCCCTGTCTCTTTTCCGACATTCGTGTAAACGGTTTTTCCTCCAGTAACCGCCCGGTGGAAACCTATTTGCCAGCCCCGATGCGTAAGTCATTGCAAATCAACGCTCCTTGAATTTTGGCACAGCCAAAGCTTAAGGCCACCAAACCCACAGCGCGGAAAGAGCGTATGGCAGTGTGGAGAAACGGCAGGGCGAAACTCTGTGGGAGAGCACAAGAGGTCTGTTGGAAACATGGCCATGCATTGCTCCTGACGTTGGAGCCATGAACGCGAGAACTAAAAAAACTTCGCGGAAGCTTCTGCCCCCGCTGAGAACGCTGGAGCGCTTAGCGCGCCAGGAAGGCTACAGGCCCGGCCACGTTGGCCGGCGACTGGGGCTCCGGGGCTGGGAGCTGCGCCGCAAATTCCACCGGTCCTTTCACTGCTGCCCGGAGGCGTGGCTTCAGGCGCTGCGGCTGCGCGACGTCGAAGCGCTTCTGGCCAGGGGCGAGTTGGAGAAAAACGCATTGGATACCACCCATTTCAAACACCTCTCCAGTTTCAGCCGCTGGTTGAAGCTTCATCGCCACCCCGCAGCCTTCCCCGCTGCCGGTAAAGATGCGGCGATTCGAGCAGTCGCAACCTTAATCGAAACGCCGTTCTTCCGGCAAACCACCGCACTGTTAAGTCAGCCTAACTCAGCCAAACTCACTCAAAACCCGCTGCTCCAAGCTCAAAAATGATGGCCCCCTCCCCCCCCAGCTCAAGCAGCAGGCTCGAACTGAGAGGCTCGGGTTCAGTCTCCCGCCCAACCGCAATTCCACCGCAAAACCACCGCAAACCAACCGCAACTCAACCGAATATCCTTCGGCGAATTTGCACCTGTTTGCAGCCGTTTACGCTCATTTGCACCTAATTGCGCCAAAAAAATCTCATTTAAAATTTTTGACTTGTCGTTCATACCCCAGCCACTCCCCGCAACCTGAGCCCTGAACCCTGAACCCTCGCTTAATCGTTCCATGATTCCATCATTCCAACATTCCATCACTCCCGTTCCCGACAGTTGACACCTGACACCTGACACCTGACATTGTGATCTCCAACATCCCACAGCAGTCCACAGCAGTGTACAGCAGTCATCAAGCACGACCCCCCCGCCCCCTTTCGATCTCCTTAATCTTTGAAGTCGAGATTCAATCCCCAGGACGCCATTCCGTCTCTAGGGGTCGGCCCAACCCACGGTGCCGGCCGCCCGCTGGCGCAAAGGCAGGCGCGCACGGAGCAGCCGCATTTTCAGGCAGATTCGCAATGCCGCTCAATAGCCGCAGCACCGGCAAAAGGCGTTTATCCGGGCTTGGCACACTCCTAGCAAATGAACAGGTGTGAGTTTGACCCAGGCGGTATTTGTTGGCAACAAATTCCCGGAGGTCCGTTTGGCGTTTGCCCAGATTCTTCGGAACGCTTCAAGTCACCATTATGAAAACCGCAACAGCAACTCCGCCAAAAACCAGGGCGGCACCTAAGACTACACCCAAGGCCACGCCCAAAACGGCACCGAAAGCGGCGCCCGCAGCGACCTCCGGGGCGGCGCCGAAAGCGGCGCCCAAAGCGGCAGGAAACGGCTCAGCCAAAACGGCCAGTAACGACCCATGGCGCGGGTTCAAACCGGGGCTGTGGCAGCAGACCATCAGCGTCCGTTGGTTCATCCAGCAACACTACACGCCTTATGATGACGACGGGTCCTTTTTGGCAGGACCGACCGAGCGGACGCGGCGGATTTGGAAGCGGCTGGAGGAACTGTTTGTCGAGGAACGAAAGAAGGGGGTGTTGGCCATTTCGCTGGTGCCCAGTTCCATCACCGCGCACGCGCCCGGCTACATTGATCGCGAGAACGAGGTCATTGTGGGCTTGCAAACGGATGCCCCGCTCAAGCGCGCCATCATGCCCAATGGCGGCCTGCGCATGGTGCTCAACTCGCTCAAGGCTTACGGTGTCGAGCCTGATCCCGCCGTGGTCGAAACGTTCACCAAGTACCGGAAAACGCATAATGACGGGGTTTTCGACGGTTACACAGCCGACATCCGGAACTGCCGCAGCTCGCACGTTCTGACAGGGCTGCCGGATGCTTATGGACGCGGACGCATCATCGGGGACTACCGGCGAGTTGCGCTCTACGGTGTGAGTCGCCTGATCAAACATAAGGAAGTGGAGAAGGCCGCGCTCGATAAAGAGATGTCCACCGAGGACATCATCCGCGACCGGGAAGAGTTGAGCGAACAGACCCGCGCGCTGAAGGAATTACTGGCGATGGCCAAAAGCTACGGGTTCGATATCTCCGAGCCGGCCAGCAACGCGAAGGAAGCCGTGCAATGGCTCTACTTCGGCTACCTCGCCGCCGTGAAGGAACAAAATGGGGCGGCGATGTCGCTGGGACGCACCTCGACATTCCTGGATATCTATTTCGAGCGCGATCTGAAAGAAGGTACGCTGAACGAGAGCCAGGCGCAGGAGATCATTGACGATTTCATCATCAAGTTGCGCATCATCCGGTTCCTGCGCACACCGGAGTACGACGACTTGTTCGCGGGCGATCCGACCTGGGTGACCGAGTCCATTGGCGGCATGGGCGACGATGGCCGCCCGCTGGTGACGAAGAGCAGCTTCCGTTTCCTGCAAACACTCTACAACCTCGGCCCCGCGCCGGAGCCCAACCTCACCATCTGGTATTCGCCACGGCTGCCGGAGAACTTCCGCCGCTTCGCGGCGAAGGTGGCCATTGACACCAGCGCCTTGCAGTTCGAGAGCGACAACCTGATGCGCAACGTCTGGGGCGACGATGGCGCGATTGCCTGCTGCGTTTCGCCGATGCTCGTGGGCAAGCAAATGCAATTCTTCGGCGCGCGCGCCAACCTGGCCAAGTGCCTTCTCTACGCCATCAACGGCGGACGTGACGAGATCAGCGGCAAGCAAATCGGGCCGGTCACCGAACCAGTGAAAGGCGATTACCTGGATTTCTACGATGTCGTCGAGAAGTTCGAGGCGATGATGACGTGGCTAGCGGGCGTGTACGTGAACGCGATGAACGTGATTCACTACATGCACGACAAATACTCCTACGAGCGCATCGAGATGGCCCTGCACGATTATGCGCCGGTGCGCACGATGGCCTTTGGCATCGCCGGCCTCTCAGTGGTGGCCGACAGCTTATCGGCAATCCGTTACGCGCGCGTCAAGGTCGAGCGCGACGAGACCGGGTTGGTCGTTGATTATCACATTGAAGGCGATTTCCCCAAATTCGGCAACAATGACAACCGCGTGGATCAACTGGCGGCCACGCTGGTGTCGCTGTTCATGGGCAAGCTGCGCAAATACCCCACCTATCGCAATGCGCTGCACACCCAATCCGTCCTGACCATTACCTCGAACGTGGTCTATGGCAAGAACACGGGCCACACTCCCGATGGACGCCGCAAGGGCGAGCCTTTTGCGCCGGGCGCCAATCCCATGCATGGCCGTGATACGCATGGGATCATGGCTTCGGCGGCGTCCGTCGCCAAAATTCCTTATCGGGACGCGGCAGACGGCATTTCGCTGACGGCGACGATGGTTCCGGAAGGCTTGGGCCGCACGCCGGAGGACCAGGTGGTGAATCTGGTCGGCATTCTGGACGCGTTCTTCGGCGCGAACGGCTATCACGCCAACATGAACGTTTTGAATCGCGACATGCTCCTCGACGCGATGGATCACCCTGAGAAATATCCGCAGTTAACCATCCGCGTCTCGGGTTACGCGGTGAATTTCGTGCGCCTGACGCGTGAGCAGCAGTTGGATGTGATCAACCGCACGTTCCACGGCAAGACCTGATGTGATGATGGCGGTGGATTCCAGCCCCGAAGTCCCCCTGATCGCCAGCCCGTACGACCTGCGGGTTTCTTTGGGCGAAAAGGCCACCGAGACGGACATTCGGACAGCTCTCGAGACAGGCGAATGTGGTTTCGTTCACTCGTTCACCACCGGCTCGACCGTGGACGGGCCCGGAGTGCGCGTCGTGGCTTGGCTGACAGGTTGCCAGTTCCGCTGCCAGTATTGCCACAATCCCGACACTTGGAAGATGACCAACGGCATGCCCGTGAGCCTCGATCGGGCGATCGAAACCATCGGCAAGTATCGGATCAGCCTGCAGGTGATGAACGGCGGCGTCACGATCAGCGGGGGCGAGCCGCTCATGCAACATCGGTTCGTGCTGAACGTCTTTGCCGGCGCGCGCAAAATGGGCGTCCACACTGCGCTCGACAGCAATGGCTACCTGGGCGAGCGCCTGAGTGACGAGGACCTCGGCCTGGTTGATCTGGTGTTGCTGGACATTAAGGCGGTCTCCAGCGATCTGCACCGGCGCGTCACCGGCATGGACAATGAACCCGTGCTGGCGTTCGCGCGGCGCCTGGCGGAATTGCACAGGCCCATTTGGGTGCGCTTCGTGTTCGTTCCCGGTCTCACCGACGATGTGGAGGAAGTCGAGCGGGTGGCGAAGTTTGCCGCGGGCTTGGGCAACGTCCAGCGCGTGGACGTGCTGCCGTTCCATCAAATGGGCCGGTTCAAATGGGAGAAACTGAATATGGACTACCCCTTGCGCGATACGAAGCCTCCGTCACCAGAAGCAACCATGAACGCAGTCGCCCGCTTTCGCGCGGCGGGGCTGAATGCGCACTAAGGTGAGGTTAAATCGTTAAAAAAGTTAAAACGTTAAAACGTTAAAACGGCGATGAATTCGAACGTTTTCCTCAAAATGACAGGCCATTCACTCTGCTGCACTGAGAGGGCCTTTTTCATCCGTACAACAATGATGCAACTTCGCGCATTTAGAGCAAGAAACCCGGTGCAAACAGAGAACGCGGTTTCCTCATTTAACCATTTAACTTATTTAACCTATTTAACTCTTGGGTGCGGCTTCGCCGCACTGGATTCATCCGTGTTTATCCGTGGTTAAAATTTCTTTTCCCTCAATCCCAAGTCTTCCACCCGCAATAAATCGTAACAAACATTCAAAACACCCATTCTTATGAGCAATACAAACTCAAACGATGAGCGCGTCCTGTCCCAGGCCTTGCCTGGCGAGGCGGCGCTGCCATCTGACATCAATCGCCGGGCTTTCCTCATGCGCAACGCTGTCATCGGCGCGGCGGCTGTGATGACCGGCACGACCTGGACGCCCGAAGCGCGGGCGCGGCAGGCCGCCAAGGAAGCTGCGGCAAAATCTCCGCTGAATTGCAGCACCATGTCGCCGGATTTGGACGTGGTGAAAAAGTCCAAGGCTCCAGTCATGACCATCCTGGAGGAGTTTTACAAAGTTGGCCCCGGGCCATCCAGTTCGCACACGATCGGACCGATGCGTATCACATACGATTTCTATCAGCGCTGCACGAAACTGCCCGCCGACCAACTGGCGCAGGCGACCGGTCTCAAGGTCCACCTGTTCGGCAGCCTCAGCGCGACCGGCAAAGGCCACGGCACCGAGCGCGCGTCGTTGGCAGGGCTAATTGGCAAGGAGCCGGCCACCGTTGATCCGCTTTTCCTGGACGAGATGAAGGAGAAGCCGGACCAGTCTTATCCTCTCAAGCTCGGCGAGAAGACCTTCAACCTGTCGCTGGCAGACATCATCTACGATTCACCCAAAGGCGATTTTCCCCATCCGAATACCATGACCTGCAAACTCATGGGAGGCGATAAACCGGTTTATGAGCTCGAGTATTACTCTCCTGGCGGCGGGTTCTATGAGTGGAAAGGATACACGCCACCGAAGAAAGGGCAGCCGAAATATCCGTACGCAACGATGAAGGAACTTCGCCAGCACGCGGAAAAGAACAATTTGTCCATCGCAGAAGTCATCATGGCCAACGAGATCGCCGTGTCGGGCAAGACGGAAGAACAGATCAACGCTTTCCTGGATAAGATCGCAGCCGCCATGCTCGCGACCGTGAAGGCGGGCCTTGCCGTGAAAGAAGGCGTCCTCCCCGGCCCAATCAAACTACATTCGAAGGCGGCGACCGTTTGGGAGCGGGCGCAGGATGACAAATACGAGGCCGACCGCGCTGTGGCGTTGCTGTCCGCGTGCGCGCTGGCTGCGTCGGAAGAAAATGCGCGCGGCCATTTGGTCATCACCGCGCCCACAGGCGGTTCGGCAGGCGTGATGCCTGCGATTGTCTATGCGCTGGTCGAAACTAAACGCAAGCTGCCGCAGGAAAAAATTCGCCAGGGCCTCTTAGGCGGCGCGGCAATCGGCTACTTGTGCAAGCACAACGCCACGCTTTCCGGCGCCGAAGGTGGTTGCCAGTCCGAAATCGGCGTGGCTTCAGCGATGTCCGCCGCGTTCATTGCCTCGGCCCTGGACGCCCCGCCCGTGGCGACGGAGAACGCGGCTGAATCCGCCCTCGAGCATCATCTCGGTATGACCTGCGATCCAGTCGCCGGCTATGTGCAAGTTCCGTGCATCGAACGTTGCGCGTTTGGCGCAGTGAAGGCCTGGACCGCGTACATGATTGCCACGAACGAGATCGCATCGCGGCATCGGGTGGACCTCGACACAACCATCAAAACGCTCGCCGATACCGGCAAAGACATGAGCGCGAAATATAAGGAAACCAGCGAGGCCGGTTTGGCGGCGAACCTGGTGCTGTGCTGAGCCCGTAACTCAGTTAACCCCATGAAGGCCCGCATCTCACTCACAGCGGTCGCAGCCTGGCTATTGGTAGCAGTTTATTATTTCTACCAGTACGCCCTGCGCTCGGCCCCGAGCGTGATGATGCCGCAGCTCACCGAGTCTTTCGGCGTCACTGCGCTTGGGGTGGCCACGATTGTAGGGATGTTCTATTACGGCTATTCGCCGTTCAGCCTGATTGCGGGGCCGGCCATTGATCGCTTCGGCGCGAAGCGCATCATCCCGATCGGCGCCGCGCTGGTGGGCGTCGGGGCGATGCTGTTCGGCACAGGCAACGTTACTGCCGCCAACATTGGGCGGTTCCTCCAGGGCGCCGGCGGGGTTTTTGCGCTCGTCGGCGCCGTTTATCTAATTACCCGGAATTTTCCGGCTTCGTGTGTGGCCTCGTTCATCGGGGCGACGCAGATGTTCGGCATGGCGGGTGGATCAGCCGGACAATTTGGCGTCGGGCCGATCATCAAGGGCGGCTTGCCCTGGGGCCGGTTCTGGATCTACGCGGGCCTGATCGGGCTTGTGCTGAGCGCGGCTATGTACCTGTTCCTCCCCAGAGAGGAACGCCAGCCTGCGCCCGGCGGCGGACGTGGCATCGCCAGCCTGGTCGGCCCGCTGAAAACAGTTTTTCTCAATCCGCAGTCCATTCTGTGCGGCTTGATTGCCGGACTGCTGTTCATACCTACAACTATTTTCGGAATGACCTGGGGGGTGCGCTTCCTGCAAGAGGCGCGCGGGCGCGAATACGACCAGGCCGTCTGGCTGGCAGCCACCGTTCCTGCAGGCTGGATGATCGGTTGCCCACTGCTCGGCTTCATCTCGGATCGGCTT
>PSRM01000098.1 GCA_003176045.1 Verrucomicrobiota bacterium
CGGAGCGCGCCGCGCTGAGTGTAGGAAACGGCTTTGGCGTAGTCGGCGCGCGGAGCCAGCAAATACACCCCTAGTTGAAACAAAGTCACTGGAGCGAATGCGGGCGGGCCACGCCTCCTGCCGATTCGGACGCGATGGGCCGCCCGCATCGCTCAGTTCTGTCGTTAGGAAACAGAACCGGGGTCGGAACAGGAAACAGAACCGGGGTCGGAACAACTTATTTTCACTGGGCTCAGAAGCCGCGAGCAACTAGCCATTTGAAGGCGGATGCGTGCCTCGCGTGGATAGGGACTTTGACGCCAACGGCGTCTTTATATTAGCCCAGAGCGAAGCGCCGCCCTGGGATTACGTGCCCAAATACCATCCGCAGCGCTGAAAGCGCGATTCATCTTCCCGCACCGAGCATGTCCCTAAAACAATCCCTTGTCGCGACGTCCGCGAACAGCCCATAATCTGTGGATATGGTCGGGTCCGTTGCGCCGCAACCGAGGAGCTTGGCTATCCAATCGCGCCTCCTTTGGGCCGCGATTGTGGTGCTGGGCGGCTGCGGGGCTGCGGGAATCGGAGCATCACTTGCGGCTGCGCCAGGCGCCGGGCCGCACCGGGAATTTATAATTGGTTTCGTTCTGGTTGGATGGGCTTTTGGGCTCACGCAGATAACAAAGAGCAAACACTCTGTTCAGGGTCGCCCAGTGACGCTCCCGTCACTAAAACGGTTGGGATTGACTGGCGGTTGGCGTTTTAGTCTCTTGGCAGTTCTGAGCGGCCTTGCCTTGGTGCTCCTCATTCTGTGGTGCGGAATGCGGCAATTTGGCGGAACTGATCACGGCTTTGCCGTGGATACAGGCTGGAGATTGGTTCAAGGTCAGAGACCCTACTTGGATTTCCCTTGCACAGTTCCTCCGGCTTTTTTCCTTGGCGCTGGCTACGCATTCGAGCTCTTCGGCATGTCCTGGCGCGCTTTGATCCTTTTTACGAGTCTGGTTTCCGTCGCCAACTTTTTATGGTCGGTCTGGCTGTGTGTGAGGCTTTTTGGAGACCGCATCGTATCGCTACTTTTGGCCCTGGCCGTGCAGTGTCTAACGCTCGTGCTGGCAAGCGGCTGGCTGTACAATCCAATCACGTCCGCCGGGGCATGTGTGTTTCTTCTCTCGGCGGCCCTGCTTTGGAGCCGGCCAGGCGATATCGGCGCTCGGATCTCCTACGTGATCTCGCTAGTGTTGCTGGCTTTGCTCAAGCCAAACATGGCGGGCGTGCTCATCGCATTGATTTCCCTGCGGTATTTCTGTTCCCGGCAGCACCGCCTGCTGGCGGTACTGCTCTCAGGTGCCGGGTTCGCGCTCTTTCTGCTGTTTCTGAGTTTGAACCACTTGAGTTTTTTGGATCTGCTCAAGAGCTACATCTCTGTGGCATCGCATGCTTCGTCGGTGACCAAAAACGCAGTCGGCAGCTACCCGAACATGACTTGGCCCGATCTAAGTCTCTATCTGTTGCTCTACTTGCCGCCAGTCATTGGCATCCTCCTGCTCGCAAAGAGCGGGCTACGTCAGGGTCTTCGCGGCTTTTTCGCGCAGAGTTGGATTGGCATTTGTGGCATTGTCGGCTCGATTAACCCATTAATGACTAACGGTGAGTGCAAATTGGTGGACCTGGTTCCAGCGCTTGTCGGCGCAGTCCTCCTCGCGCGCCCGCTATTTCACGAACCGTTGAACGGTTTGGATGGAGGCGGGAGAGAGATGGCCTCCTCCCCCCGATCCTCTTCTCCTGATGAGGAGAGGGAGAAGCAGCCCGCGCTTGCTGGACAGTGTGTGTTCAAAGGTGCCAGGGCCCGTTCAAAAAAGCTCAGGGCCTTCGAAGGCCGCCATGATGCAGGTAGTAGCCATGCAAATGCCGAGCGGCTGCCGTCTAAAGGCGGTACTCCGGTTCGTGGTCCCATTGGCAGGACGAAAAGCCTTGCGGCCCTCCCCGCTGCTGGCGACAGACGCTCATGGGTCATCGGCCTCTTGCTCGCGGCCATATTCGCCGGCACGGGGATGGCGCTAAGTCGGGACCGGGTTAGAATGATCGGCTACGGCGCATTCTTCGAATATGAATTGCAGCCGCCATTGGCGGGCGGCTTTTTCAAAGGCTTGCGCACGGGGCCCAATTTCCGCGAGACCCTGGCCCAGATGTCTCAATTGCTCGCCAAGGCGCCTGATACATCGGTATTTTTCGGACCACGTTTGGAGTGGGCTTACGCCGCGTTTCGCAGGCCTTCTCCACTGAATCAACCGATCTGTTGGGACCCTGGCGTCATGTTCGCCACGACCGAAGGAGGCGATTTGGTGGATTCTCTGCTCAAGAAGCGCTACGATCTGATTATCTTTCGCCGTGATGATTCCGGGACCGCCGATTTCAGCTTTTGGGCCTTTAACATGCTCCAGGCAGTTGCAGCGGATTATATCGCAGACCTCCACCACACCCACTTGCTCCTGGGCGTCCGAGGCAAGCTCACCGGCGCGCTGTTGAGCCAGGGGGGCGCCAAATACGCCATTTCCGAGCTGCGCGCAATCCTGACACGAGACCCGGACCTGCCGGGGGTCCTGGCCGACCTGGCATTGATTCTGTCCGTGCATCCACAGGTCGAAATTCGCGACGGTGCCCAGGCCGTGAGATTGGCGAAACGGGCATGTGAGTTGACTCATTATAAAGAAGCGACGATTGTGGGGACTTTGGGCGTCGCTTACGCCGAGGTCGGCCGCTTCGAGGACGCTGTCGCTAATGGTGAGAAAGCGCTTGAACTGGCGCAGGCGGCCAGGCAAAAAGAGCAGGTAGCCCTCTACGAGGAACAGGTGCGCTTCTTCAAAGCTCGTGTCCCTTACCGCGACACTTCCATGCGTTGACTCCAGGTCAAAAACTCCGTCCCGACTTTCTGCTTATCTTCGGCGGTACCGAATTTCCGAAAAGGTCAAACTGAACCTGCTGCTAAATTTCAGGAGGGCGTGAAATTTTCTGCTCGAATCGTTTGACAAGACCTTAACCCTGTGCGATTTTCACTCGCCTGCTTTTGCAGGTCTGGCGCTGGCCCAGCCCACGCGAGGGTATAAGCGGGGTTGACTTGGCTAGCCTCCAGTTCCCGGGGCGTAACCCTTACCCTCCCCCTCAGTTCCAAACTTAATCCTAAACCTTTTGTTTAACTTAATCGCAAACGTAATCGAGAACTTAGTCGAAATCATTCACTCGCTACTTACCACACGAAACCTGCTACCTGACACCTGGCACCTGACACGTGACACTCCACCCACATGCAGTTTCAAGACAGTTTCAAGACAGTCCACAACAGTCCACAGCAGTCCAGAGCAGCGTACAGCAGCCCATCAACCATAGCCCCCACCCCCCTCAACCTTTGTCCTTAACTTAGTCGCAAACTTAATCGCCAACTTAATCGAAACGCGCGTCGCTCCGGCAAATAACCGCATTCTATGACAGCCTAACTCAGGCTAACTCAGCCTAACTCAGTGAAGGATAGCCGACCCAAGCTCAAAATGCCTGCACCCTCCCCCCGGCATCCGCAGCAGCCCCGGCCGTCAGCTCGGGACGGGAGCCACTTTGTCTTTCACTTCGTCCTTCACTTTGTCCTCCACTTCGTCGAATCCTTGCAATTAGCTGCATCGCGCAATACTCCCCGAACCGCAACTCCGCCGCAAAAACCCCGCAAACGAACCGCAACTCAACCGCAAATCGGTGATCGGGATTTGCACCCGTTTGCGCCCATTTGCGCCTATTTACGGTCATTTGCGCCAAAAAAATTCATCAGAACTTTTTGCCTTGTCACAGAATGAACAAATCACGCATCACACTCCCTTTGCGCCTCCATTTCGACCTACTTTTGCCATCTTCCATCTTCCATTTGCCATTCCTCGTCTTGTGGTCCGTGGTCCGTGGTCTGTGGTCTGTGGTCTCTTTTTCGGCTTTGGAGTTTGGTCTTCGTTTTAGGCTCGTAATCAAGGCGATTTTGTGTTCTAAATAGAGTGGCTAAATGCGCTGGCGAAGTTTTACCTGGGTCCTGTTCCTGCTGATGGCGCTGGCGTGGTTTTGCTGGTTGGCTGACCGCCCCAAGCGCCCGCAGAGTAGCGGGCCGACGGGGCTGGTTTTGAAGGAAGAGGGTCGAGGGTCGGGGGTCGAGGGGAAGACATTTGCCCCCGCGACCCACGACCCACGACCCCCTCTTGGCATCACCAACACGGCAAAGTCATTAGCGGAACTGGCCCGGAGTGGTCGGGCCATTCTCTTGGAGAACGCCCTGCTTGATACGACGGACGCCGGATCGGGGGACCCGGCCTACAAGGCGCAAGTCTCAGCTTTGATTCCGGCATCCCTCAGATCTCAGGAAGATCCAGGAGCCTATATCGTCCAATCGCGTGGGGTTCCGAGCGGCGCGTTCCAGCATACAATCAGGGTCTTGGGTGGGGAAGTCATCGGCTATCTTCCCATTAACGCGTTTCTGGTGAGGGCTGGCGCGGAGGCGATGCAGGAGTTGGCATCAGACCCGGAAACTCAAACCATTCTCCCCTATGAGCCGTATTATAAGTTGAAAGGCGAAGCGCTCGATTTGGCAGTTCAAGGTTCAAGGTTCAAGGTTCAAAGTTCAAAGTTCAATTCCGAAACCGGAGCACCCGATGACCAAGGCCCCCCGACCCCCGACCCCCGACCCTCGACCCTTACCCTGAACATTCTTCTGTTCGCCAATAGTCCGGGCGAAACCGACTTGGCCATTCGGCGCCTCGGAATCTCTGTGCTGCGTCAGGACCGGTCGCCCTTCGGGCCGACTCTGAGCGTACGCTGCTCCGGGGCGGATCTGGCGGCACTGGCACAGCTTCCAGGCGTTCAGGAGATCGAATTGGCGCGCCAGCGCAGGCCTGCAAATGACCTCAGCCGCGCCACGGTTGGTGCGGCTGCTGACAGCACCACTCAGGTGAACTATTTGGGATTGACGGGCACAAATGTCCTCGTTGCAGTCGCGGATACTGGAGTGGACGCCACACAGCCGGATCTGACGGGGCGGGTTCTTGCCGATGCGCCGCTAAGCGGCGCGGATACAAACGGCCACGGCACGCACGTGGCAGGCATCATCGCCGGCAGCGGAATCATGTCCACAAACCTCACCAACGCCCCCGGTTCGGCGATGCCGCCCGCAAATCTTCAGTTCCGTGGCAAAGCGCCGGGGGCAACCATCTTTTCGCTCCTGTCATCTCGGCCGGATTCGTACCTGCAGCAGACTGCGTCCAGCACCAACGCGGCGATTTCGGAGAACGGCTGGACCTACGACAGCAATGACTATGATCTGGCGGCGGCCAGTTACGACGCAGCCGTGCGCGATGCCGTGCCCAGCGCCCCTGGATCTCAGCCCATGCTGTTCGTATTCGCGGCGGGAAATCAAGGTGGCGGCAATAATGACGGCGCGGGCGGTGTGGCCGGGAGTGTTCAATCGCCCGGAACAGCGAAAAACGTCGTCACGGTAGGCGCGGCGGAACAGCTTCGATCGATCACCAACCTCGTCTGGCAATGCACGCCGGCGCCGGACACTAACAACCCTCCCAATTGTCAGACCAACGCGGTCTGGCTGGGGCCTACGGATAGCAGCAACCAGGTGGCGGCGTTTTCGGGTCGTGGCAACGTGGGGATCGGGGTGGAAGGCCCGTTTGGCCGCTTCAAACCTGACATTGTGGCTCCGGGCACATTCGTGATTTCGACACGTTCAAGTCAGTGGAACAAACCCGGCTACTATGGCACGACAAACAGCCCGGGCACTTACTTTGATGTGCTGAGCAATCTGAACGAAACACTGGGGCCCTACTACCGCTTTGAATCGGGTTCGAGCATGGCTTCGGCCGACGTGGCGGGGACGTTGGCGCTGATGCAGGAATTTTTTCAGCAGCGTGTAGGCCTGACGAACAGCCCCGCGCTAATGAAAGCCCTCCTCATCAATGGCGCGCGCCCGCTCAGCGGCCTGTATTCCCCGCAGATCGCCAGCGCCACCAATCTCCAGGGTTGGGGCATGATTCATTTGCCGAGCTCGGCGCCTGCGTCCTTAACCAACGGCTATTCCGCAACAAATTCGATGCTGTTCTTTGATCAGGACGCCACGCGGGCGCTTGCCACCGGGCAGAGCCATGTCCGGTTGATCACCGTCGCCGCCGATGCGCACGGCCTGCCGCTTCGTCTCACGCTGGTCTGGACCGATCCTCCGGGCCACCCTTTAGCCAGCCTCAAGCTGGTCAATGACCTGGATCTCATCGTGACCAACCTCGATACAGGCGAGGTCTTTTTCGGAAACGATCTACAACCCGGCAACCTGTTCAATTCAGCGTGGAACACGAACACGCCACCGAATAGTGATTTTGTTAACAACGTCGAAAACATCTTCCTCGCTCCGCCACTGAGCACCAACTATTCGGTCACCGTTCTAGGCAAGCGGGTGAGCGTCAACGCGGTGACGGGCCAGACAAATGACATCTCGCAGGATTACGCCCTGGTTGTCTCCAGCGGCGACGGCGAAAAGCCCGATGCCTTGTCACTCGCCGGCGCCGCCACGAACATCGCAACTGCACCCCAGGTCACAATTCTGACGAACGGCTTTGTTGCAAGCTCGCCGGATTCGGGCTGCCTTCTGATAAATCAGCGCGTGAGCGCAAATAATCCGCTGAGCAGTAGCGCTTCTGTCCCGTACCCCGGCTCGACCAACGCGGCCATCACGCTGGGTGCGGCCAACCAATGGCATTTTTACGTCATCACGAATGACAACGGCTTCACCAACGCCGCTTTTCTCACGTTTCTCCCCCACAGCCTCGCGCTATCTGTATCGGCTACAAATGTTTCAAGCGCTCCCAAATCGGGTAGCAGCCGAGGTAACGAGGCTCTAATTGATTGGGGACCGGAGTATGCCCAAAATGATCAGAGCCTCGCTACCTCGGCTGCTACGGAAGCGGATATTGACCTCTACGTCTCCACAAACTCAGCCCTGTTGAGCCTGGACTCAGCCGCTGTCTCCAACGCCTGGAAATCACTAGGGCGCGGCGGGACGGAGACAGTGGTTGTGTCCGACGCGCTTCCGGTGGTTTATTACGTTGGAGTCAAATCCGAGAGCCAGGAGGCTGTCGAGTATGGCTTTTTGGGCTTGTTCAGCGCACTGCCCTATGCGCAAACCGACCTGCAAGGGAACCAAGTCTTGCGAGGCTTCCCCGCCCCTTCCTCCATCCCCACCGGGGCGCCCGGCCAGCCAGGACTTACGCGCATGTTTTGTGTTGCCCCGCAGCCGGGGCCGGTGCATCGCGTCGTAATAACCAATATTCTGAGCCATCCGGCTGTGAGCAATCTGACGATGACTTTGTGCCATGCTGGTGTGACCGCCGTAATCCAAAACCATCCCACCAACGGCGCTGCAGTGTCCCAGGCATTTGTCTTTGATGACAGCCAGCAACAGGATATCCCCGGTGCGCTGTCATCGGTTGGACCGGGCTCCTTGCACAGTTTTGCGGGTAAAGAAGGCTTCGGCCAATGGCTTTTCACTGTCGCCTCGACTAATCAAGCCGGCACGAATGATTCCCTCTTGATGCTCCTTGAACCCGAGCCCGATCTTACAGTTGGAACCACCGTGAATCTCTTGCCCGGCGCTTGCCGCGACGAATTCATTACCGTCCTGCCAGGCACCACAAACCTGACCTTGACGGCCGACCTGATGTCCGGCGCAGGCCCGGTGTCTGTCAATGTTTGCCCGGCAGCCGCAACCGGGAATGTGTGCCAAAGCTCATCGGTGACTGCGTCAGTGACACATGCGTCGGTGGTTACCGACAAATTCAGCAATCCGCCGCTTAACGCCGGCCTCTACTCCGCCCATCTTTGCAACACCGGAGCTGACGAGGCGCAGGTGATCCTGGGCGCGGCCATGACATTGGATCCGAAGCGCCTTATACCCGTCCAATTCACCTCGTCGGCTCCCGCGCCCATATCAGATGACGCTGTTTCGGTTTCCACGATTCACGTGACAAACAATGCATCAATTGCATCGGTCTCCGTCGGGGTTCGCATAGATCATCCGCGGGTTTCTGACCTGGTCCTGCGGTTGATTGGCCCGGACGGAACGCGGGTGTTGCTGGATGGAAATCGCGGGGGCGATACGGCCAGCGGGATGGGCGCCGAAACGCTGGTCACCAATGTTTTCCCTGTTTCTTACCTGGGCGGTCCCGAAGCTGTAACGAACATCGTGGATACCGGCGTACCCACAGGAACTGTGACTATCCACTACGATATGTACTCGTTGCCTGATGACATGCGAGTGTATTACGAAGGCCAGCTACTGTATGACTCTGGAATGGTCAGCCATCAAGGCAGCACCAATCTCACCTACGGGCCGGGGAGCTCAACGCAACTCACCATTGTGATGAACCAGGGCGGCAACCCTAATCAGGACACCGCCTGGACTTACAGTGTGACTTCTGTGCGCCCGGCTCATGTCTATCTGACATTTTCGGAGGATTCCAACACGGCTTTCGTGCCCATCAAGTTCGCTTCGCCGCCGTTCACAAATCTAACGCTGGTTGGTGCGACTGTTCCGCCGACCAATGGCATTCTTTATTTTCCGGAACAGTCTCTCAATAAATTCGGCGGCAAATCTGCCTTTGGAGACTGGAAGCTCGAGATTCTCGATAGCCGCGCAGGGGCCGCCATTCCACCGCCGATGGTCCTGAGTTGGCAGTTGTCTTTCCTGTTCAATGATTCACAGCCCTTGCCATCGCAAGTCAATTTCGGAAGCACGATGACAAACTCCGCGCCGCCGGGCCGGATCCAATATCTTGCGGTAAGCGCCCCGCCGTGGGCCAGGTACTCAACCAACCGCCTGATTACTGCCTCAGCTCCGGTCTGCCTGCTATTCAACCAGAGTCTCTTGCCCACTGGAACAAACTCGGCGCCTCCCGATTACATGCTACTGGCTGGGACGACTGCGGGGGTGAGCACGCTCTCCTCAACCGGCACTCCTCCGGCATTCTTGCCGGGATACACCTACTTCCTGGGCGTCCAGAACACCAATTCCAGCCCGGTAACCTTCACGCTGGCAGTTGATTTCGACATTACGCCGCTCACCAATGGAGTGCCCCTCTCCACAGTTCTCGCAGCCGGTCCTCAGCCGCGATATTTCTCGTACGATGTAAGCTCGAACGCCACTTCCGTCGCGTTCCAGATTTTGAATCCGAGCGGCGGCACAGCCTTGGCAGCGCGCCGGGGTCTGCCTTTGCCGGACATGGGTTCGTTTGATTACGCCAGTTCCTTTCCCGGAACGAACAACCAGCAAATCATAATTTTCACAAATTCTACTCCCGTACCGCTCTCCCCTGGCCGCTGGTACTTAGGAGCCTACAATACGGACATTACAAACGTCGCTTGCTCGGTGCTCGCAACCGAATACACGAATGCAGTCCCGGAGATCATTGTCCTCGCCAATGGTGTGCCATTCGCCAATACGAACTCTGCAGGCCCGACGCCGGTGGACTTCTATGAATACACGATCTCCACCAACGCGCGGCGAGCCCAATTTGAAATCAACAGCCCGACGGCCGACATGACCCTGGTAGCCCGCCGTGGCCTGCCATTGCCCGACCTGACCTCCTATGGCCTGATCAGCTCCAATCCCGGCACCAACGACGAACTCATTGTGCTCTACGACAACTCCGGTGCCGTGCGGCTGGCCCCAGGAGTTTGGTTCCTCTCAGCCGTGAATGTCTCGAGCATAACATCTTCCTATTCGATCAAAGCTACGGAGTTTACCGCTTACGGCACACCAATCATCATCACGAACGCCCAATGGACCACCAACAGCTTCTGCCTCACCTGGACCTCGTTGCCCGGCGTCCACTATGCCGTGCAGGGCCGAACAGATTTCACGACCAGCACGAATTGGCCAACGGTCTCACCCACGATTACCGCATCCGATTATTTCACAACCTGGTGCCTTTCCTTGCCCTCTTCCTACCATTTTTTCCGCGTGCGCGAAGGTCTGGTCGTGACCCCGGCACCTGTGAATATTACATCCATCGCTTCCGCTACTAACGGCGTGATGCTGCGCTGGAATGCTTCAAGCAACAGCCTGTTCGATGTACAGTGGACGCCTACGCTGGCCCCCGCCGCATGGAGCGCATTCACTAACATTGTTTCCATTACCAATGGCGGCTTCCAATTTCTGGATGACGGAACCCAATCCGGTGGCCTCGGGCCGGCGAGGTACTACCGCCTGAGGCTTAGGCCGTGAGGAGAGACAACTTTAGCGCAAAGACGCAAAGGCGCAAAGACGCAAAAAGACAAACGCCAAAAGACAGGAAAATTGAAGACAGGAAAATTTAACGGAAATCGGGCAAGAAAATTAGGGGCAAGAACATATAAACAAGTTTTCATTTTCTTGCCTCAAAATTTTCTTGCCAAATCTTCGCCCTGATTTTTCTGTCTTCAATTTTCCTGTCTTCTCTTTGCCTCTTTGCGCCTTTGCGTTTAAGTTCACTCGCTCGAGATAGCTTCCAGCACTTCTTTTGCGTGCTCGACCGGTTTGACAGAGGGCCAGATCTTTTCGATTTTGCCGTCCGGGCCGATCAGAAACGTGACGCGCCGCGCGCCCATAAACCAATGGCCAACCCCATAAGCCTGAACGATCTTCTTGTCTTCATCCGCCAACAATGTGAACGGCAGATTGTACTTCGTGACGAACTTGTCGTGAGATTTCACGGAATTGATGCTCACTCCCAGAACAACGGCGCCCTTTTTCTCGAACGCCCCAAACTCATCCCGAAACGCGCACGCTTCCTTCGTGCACCCCGGCGTGTTGTCCCGTGGATAAAAATAGAGCACGACATGTTTGCCCCGATAATCAGACAGCGAGACTTTGTTGCCGCCGTTGGTGAGCGCGGTGAAATCAGGGGCGGGATCGCCCTCTTTTAATTCTGCCTTCATTTACTCTGCTCCTGCGGACTGGATGACGGATGTGCGCTCAGTTGCCGCGAGCCATCCCAGACATAGAGCAGACCCGCAATCCCGGTCGCAACACCTGCCGCCAACGTGAGGCCTGGCAGGAAATGCGGAGAACTCGCTAACACCGACCACGGCCATTTGTCTTCCAGTAATCGCTTCAACAGAATCCAGAGCACGAGAATCATTTGGAGGACGGTGGCAAGTTTGCCGATGAATCTGGGACGCACGGTAACTTTGCCTATGGTCATTTGGACGACGCAGACGCCGGCCAGCAGCAGGATGTCGCGTCCGATGATTGTGCCAGTCAGCCAGAGCGGAATGGTATCGAAATAGCTCTTGTGTTCGAAGCTCAAGAAGACAATGGCCGAGACCAGCAGGAGTTTGTCGGCAAGCGGATCGAGGATGGCGCCCAGTTCGCTGCGCTGGTTGTATCTTCTTGCGATGTAGCCATCCACGCCGTCGCAGATCGCCGCGATGGCAAAGCAAAGGATCCCAATGCGGTAATGCACCTCGTGGCCCGTATTGACGTAAGTCAGGATTTCGGTCACGAAAACCGGGATCAGCAGGATTCGGAGAATCGTGACTTTGTTAGCAGTGGTCATGAGCTGAAACGTGAAACGTGAAACGTGAAACGTCAATCGGGCCAGCGTTGGGCTCAGGGCTAAGAAACTCGCTCATGGTCGTGAGGGGCAATGTTGCGCGATTGCGGGGTGGCGTCAAGCTCAGCGGGAAATGGTTAATTCAGTTAATTTAGTTAACTAAGTTAATTGAGTTACATGGTTACAGAGTTACATGTCGGCACAGCAGCGGCTCGGAGCAATTCGCCGGCGGGATACTTTCGAAACAGCCTGGGAGCGCGGGCATCTTGCCCGCGTGTTTGGTGCTTGATCGCAAGGGCGCTCTTTGGTGCGAGCACCGTTCAGGAGCGCGGTCTTTAGACCGCTTCAACGCGCTTAGCGAAAGGGCGCAGAGAAGGATTTGACGGTTCGCGAGCAAACACGTTGAAGCGGCTTAAAAGCCGCGCTCCCAGGCACTACTCGCTGATGAGGCGGGATTGGCCGTCCGGTTCGTCCGAAAGGAGGGGCGTAGAGGCTTGCTTGGGATCGCTGGTCACCAAGGAGGCGACGAACAGCTTGGCTTGCGGGGTCAGGATGCGGCCTTTGCGGAGTACGACGCCGTATGTCCGGCGGGGGAAGAAGGCGCCGGCGGGAATGACTTCAAGCTTTTCGCTGCCGGTCAAGCCGATGCTGACGATGATCGAGATGCCAAGGCCAAGTTCGACGTATTTCTTGATGGCTTCCCATCCGCCGACCTCCATGGCCACCTCGTATGAGAGGCCGTGCTTTTTAAAGGCGCTATCCACGAGGCTCCAGGTGCTCAAGCCGCGCGGCGGCAGGATTAACGGATATCGGCTGATTTCCTCCAGGCTCAACGGGCTGTAGGAGAGGGGATGGCGAAGGCGTGTGACAACAACCGGCTCATAAGAGACGATAGGGTGAAACTCAATATCTTCCGGCACGAGGTTGAGGGGACCGACGGCAAAATCCACCAGGCCCGCCCGGAGTTGCTCCAGCCCAACCAGGCCCGTGACATTGTGCAGACGCAACTCGATTCTTGGATGAGATCGCCGGAACTCCTCGACGTAGCGAGGCAGGAAGTAAAGGATAGTTGAGCCACCGGCTGCTATTTCGATGTGCCCTTCATCCACATCCATGCGCCGTTGCTTGAACTGGGCATCCAGGTGTTCCATTTGGTCGATGAGCGGCGCGGCGATCTCGAAGAGCAAGGCTCCGTCAGGAGTTAGCTGGATCTTTGAGCCGCGCCTGAAAAAGAGGGTGACGTCCAGCTCATCCTCCAGGCTGGCGATCTGCTGAGAAACGGACGGCTGACTGAGATTCATCCGTTTCGCCGCTTTGGAGATGCTGCCGGCCTCAGCGGCGTAGCAGAATCCGCGCAATTGTTGGAAGCGGTTTTGCTTATAGCGTTGCATCGTATAGGCCCAGTTAATACAAGGTATTGAAAAATCCGATTTTGCAAATGCACAATAATACGGTAAAGAAACGATAAGAACAGTAATAGTTCAAATAAGAAATAAAAATGAGAGCCATGAAACTACCGTCCGGCGTGCAGGTGCTCGGCCCAGTGAGCGAGGCGCACGCCGCGATTCTAACCACCGAGGCGTTGCAATTCTTTGCGGACTTGCAACGGGAATTCAACCCGCGCCGACTCGAGCTATTGGGGCAAAGGCGGGCGCGCCAGGAGGCGATTGACCGTGGTCAAATGCCCCGGTTCCTGCCCGAAACCCGAGCGATTCGGGAAGGCAATTGGCAGGTGTTGCCTGTGCCGGAGGATTTGCAAAACCGGCGGGTGGAAATCACCGGCCCTGTGGACCGCAAAATGGTCATAAATGCGTTGAATTCCGGGGCAAATTGCTACATGGCGGACTTCGAGGATGCCCATTCCCCGACCTGGGAAGCCACCCTGGACGGCCAGGTGAACGTGCGAGACGCGGTGCGACGGACCGTCTCCTACCAGAGCCCCGAAGGGAAGACTTACCAATTAAAGGACAAGATCGCAACACTGCTGGTCCGCCCCCGCGGCTGGCATTTGACCGAAAAACATCTGCTGGTGCATGGCGAACGTGCGTCTGCGAGCCTCTTCGATTTCGCGATGTATTTTTTCCACAACGCCCGATACTGTGCATTGCACGATTCCGGGGTGTATTACTACCTGCCAAAGCTGGAGCACTATCTCGAAGCGCGGTTGTGGAATGACGTTTTTGTGCGAGCGCAGGAGATGCTCGAAATACCCCAGGGGACCATTAAAGCGACGGTGCTCATCGAGCACATCCTGGCGGCCTTTCAGATGGAGGAGATTCTATATGAACTTCGGCACCATAGCGCCGGCCTCAACTGCGGCAGGTGGGACTACTTGTTCAGCTACATCAAAACGTTTGCTCGAAAGTCTGAGTTTATCGTCCCCGACCGGGCGCAAGTGACGATGACGGCGCCGTTCATGCGAGCCTATACGTTGTCCTGCATCAAGGCCTGTCATAAACGCGGCGCGTTTGCTATGGGCGGAATGTCGGCCTATATCCCTGTCAAAACCGATGCGGAAGCCAACGAGACAGCGCTTCAGAAAGTGCGCGAGGACAAGAGGCGAGAAGCCACGGATGGACATGATGGCACATGGGTGGCGCACCCGGGCCTGGTGCAAGTGGCAAGGGAGGAATTCGACAAGGTGCTGGGCGAGGAACCGAATCAGATCGGGCGCCAGCGCGAAGACGTGCGGGTGACGGCTGAACAACTCGTCGAGGTCCCAAGAGGGCGCATCACCGAAGAAGGGCTGCGCACGAATATCCGTGTGGGCATCCAATACATCGAGTCCTGGCTGGGAGGGCTGGGTTGCGTCCCGCTCTACAACCTGATGGAAGACGCGGCAACAGCCGAGATTTCCCGCACACAGGTTTGGCAATGGGTCCATAACCCGCGAGGAGTTATCGAGGATGGCCGCAAGGTGACGATGAATCTGGTGCGGCAATTGGTTCATGAAGAGCTGAGCCGGATTCGAAAGGAGCGCGGGCCTGAACGCTTCGAGCAGGGGCATTTCGAACCTGCCACGCGGCTTTTTGAGGACCTCGTGGCGAACGAAAAGATGGAGGAGTTTCTCACGCTTAAGGCGTATGAGATGCTCAATGGCGAGGAGAGTGAGCAAACGGACCCAGAGCCGGCGGAGGCGCTCAAGGTGGCGGCTTGAGGGAGATCGCACCACGAATGGACACGAATCAAATACCAAACAACAACCTGAAAACCGCGAACTCCGATCAATCGCGAGCAGGTGGACGCGAATAAACGCGAATAATAAATGAAAAGAACCTATCAAACCAAAAGGAATACTCGACCCCGGAGCCAGGCCACTGGCTCCGCAGCCAAACATGGCGCTGCGCGCTTTGTTGTAAATGGGGCGAATTCGAATGGCGTCGCGCACACGGCACCGAGTCCCATAGGCAACTCGGAGCGCGAGAATCAGGATTGGCAAAAGGCCTGCCTTGCTTTGGAGCGGACCTGGCAAACTGAAGAACGATGGAAGGGCATTGTTCGCTACTACAGCGCGGAAAAAGTGCTGCGCTTGAGCGGGACGATGAAAATCGAGCACACGATTGCCGACCGCATGTCCCGCAAGCTGTGGGAATTGTTGCACACCGAAGCCTTTGTGCCCGCGTTAGGAGCGCTTACTGGAAATCAGGCCGTGCAAATGGCGCAGGCGGGTCTAAAGGCGATTTACCTGAGTGGCTGGCAGGTAGCAGCGGATGCGAACCTGTCGGCCAGCACCTATCCGGACCAGAGCCTTTATCCTGCCAACAGCGTGCCGATGGTGGTGCGCAGGACCAATAAAGCCCTACAGCGCGCCGATCAGATTCAGTCTGTGGCGGAGCGCGGACATTCCCCGGAGCGGCGGACGGCCTCGTCCGCCAGTGCCACACCCAACTCAAATGCCCTTGCGGAAGCGGCCGCCCGCCTTCCTCAGCAAGCCGGAGAAGTTAATCCGAGTGGAGAAACTTCCAAGCCCGCAGTAATTCGGACGTCGCTGCGGACAGGAATGTCCGCGCTCCGGGAGCAAACAGATTACTGGCTACCAATCGTGGCCGATGCGGAAGCGGGCTTCGGCGGACCCTTGAACGCCTTTGAATTGATGCAGCAAATGATCGAAGAAGGCGCCGCCGGCGTGCATTTCGAAGATCAGCTTGCATCGGCCAAGAAGTGCGGCCACATGGGCGGCAAGGTGCTGGTGCCGGCGTTCGAGTTTATCAACAAGCTCATGGCCGCGCGGCTGGCCGCCGATGTGATGGGTGTACCGACGGTCATCGTAGGCCGCACAGACGCCGAGGCGGCGAAACTGCTGACGAGCGATTTTGACGAGCGCGACAAGCCGTTTTGCACCGGCGAAAGGACCAGCGAGGGGTTCTTCCGCATCCGGGCAGGGCTGGACCTCGCCATTGCGCGCGCCCTGGCATACGCACCCTACGCCGACGTCCTCTGGTGCGAAACCAGCAAACCGAACCTGGCTGAGGCGCGGCGATTCGCGGAAGAGGTCAAGGACCTCTATCCGGACAAGCTCCTGGCCTACAACTGTTCGCCTTCATTCAACTGGCGCATGAATCTGGATGAGGTGACCATTGCCAAATTCCAGCGAGAACTCGGCGCCATGGGCTACAAGTTCCAGTTCGTCACGCTAGCCGGATTCCATGCGCTCAATTACAGCATGTGGGAGCTGGCCCGTGGTTACCGAGAACGACAGATGGCTGCTTATACGGAGTTACAGGAGAAGGAATTTGCTGCTGAAGCTGAGGGATACAGCGCGGTGAAGCACCAGGCCTTTGTAGGAGCCGGCTACTTTGACGAGATCACCTCTATTTGCGGTGGCTGTTCGACGCAAGCACTTAAAGATTCCACCGAAGAGGAACAGTTCCAGGACAAAGTACCGGCCAGTGCTTAGCCGCGGAGGGTAGGTGCATGACGGTGGAGTTCAGCGTGCGGACATCTCCCCCTCAAAAGTGCGGCACGTTGAGTTCGAGTATTGAAGCGGCATAAATGCCGCGCTCCGTTCGCGGCTTCAGTTCCCTATCCAAACCGCCCCGCTCTGTCCGCCTTCCAGGAAGCAACCGCGGGCAACATTTTGTGCCTTAAGCACTGCCCCCCCGAACGAAACTGGTTTCGTCACAACGGCGGTGGGATTCGCGATGCTCCCTTTGAAGAGCCCGGTCGCGGCGGTGAAAGTGAGGGTGAGTTTATTAGTTCCCTGGTTGACAACTTGATTGGCAGGGCCGAAGGCAATTTGGTCTGTTATCGGCTGAGCGAGGTCGCCGCCGCTCAAGAGCACCTGGGCATTAGTAACGCCGAGCGGGCTATTACCCGGGGCCGGCGCGGAGTAAACCGCCCCCTGCGCAAAGGTCTGAACCTGAAATCCCCGAGGGTAATACTGGGCGGGGCCATTAGGCTTGGTCCAGGTCAAAGCCCCGCTGAGATCATTGCTCGACGTGCTGGAGAAGTTCAGCCAGCCCCAGACTGAGCCTTGGCCGGCGTACAACGGCACATAGAGGGGCCACTGGCCGTACTTCGAGACGGTTGCAAGTTGTGTAATTTTTGTTCCATCGGCCAGGGTGGCGCCCAGTTTGATGTGCCCCGCAGCATCCACAGTGAAGGTCCCATAACCATCTCCTCCGGGTTCAGTGCTCGGGCCAAGTCCGCCCGGGAAAATAATGGTGTATAGTCCTTTCTGGGGAGCGGAGTTGGTTCTGGCGTCGAAGACTGCGCGATCTGCCAAAAATTGCATGGTTGCGTTATGCCCGTAAATTGTCCCGCTGATCCGGTCGGTGCCCTGGGACAAGTCCAATTGGAGATTGATCAAGGCACCTGAAAGATTTTTAGCTGCTGTCACTACGGAGGCATTGCCAGTCGAGTCGAATTGTCCGCTAAGAGGGTAGCGCGTCGCTCCCAGCAGAAGTGCGCCGGTGAAGGCGCCTTTGCTGCTGACGGAAATTGTCACGCTTCCTGAACTTTGCTGGTTGACCCCGTTCACCGGATCATAGAACAACCCGCTGTACCTCCCGGCTACAGGAATAAAAGGATTGGGCACGAAATTGGCGACGAGGTTGCGGTTTGCGTTCAAGGCGAAAGTATAGTTGGCGGCCGTGCTAACTACGTTCGAGCTTTCGCTCCAATCCGCGAACACATAATTATTCCCGGCAGCCGTCGCTTTTACTGTGTGTTGCGTGCCGGGCTTGAACGTCCCGCCGCCGGTCACCTTGCCAGCACCGGCTGGGGAAGCAGTAAGCGTGATGGTGTAAGTGGTGGGACTGAAGTTGGCTACAAGGTTGCGGTTATAGGTTGCCTGGAACGTGTAGGCTCGGGACGTACTCACTACCGTGCCATCTTCAGTCCAATTCAAAAAAACAAAGCCGTTTGCGGCTGTGGCGTTGATCGTCACATTCGTCCCGCAAGCTACCGTCCCGCCGCCCTGAACTGACCCCGCGCCGGGCGGCGAGACGCCAATTGAAATCACCGCGTCGCACGGCGGCGCCCTGCGCGTATAGCCGATGACATCAAGAGCGCGGAATTCCACATCCGGGACTGGATTGGCTCCTGCAGTGCCGAAGGCGTCCTGCACCTGCGGCGGTGGAAACCCACTGCACTGAAGCGAAAAACAGCTATACCAATCCCCAAAATCACCGGCTCCATTTTGATTAAAGCGCACCAGGAAATTGGTGCCATCGAGCGAAAAATAACTTTCCGCGTTCGGGTCAGTTGTAAAGCTGCGAACGCCCGACTGGTCATAGCGGAAAAGGTCTTGGGGAAAAATGTAGTCCGTAGGCGGCGGCTGCCCGCCGACCAACCCTGAGGCCAGCCCCAAAGCTTCGTCAATTTCATGACAAGCGGCCGCGAAGAGCGAGTACTTGGTCGGATCTGTCGCATCGGGAGGCAAATTCATCTTTGTAGTGTTCAACGTGATAGTGCTATCGGGATTTCCGAGTACAACCTCTGCGCTGATCCCCAATGCCCTGAGCAATGGATGATAGAGCGCCATGACCGTGCTGCCGTTGACCGGATTCGTTGCGACGTTTGGCAGGTGTGAGAGCGCGATCGCATCATCCGCTGTGGTAGCCTGTGCAACCAGCCTCGCTCGATATTGCGAATACGTTCCATCCGTGATCTCGGTAACGCTTTGGCCAAGACCAATGGTCGAGTCCTCAACAAATTTAATGGAAACGATCACCGGATCCGAAAAATTCGTAGCGTAAAGCGCCGCTGTTGAGTTGATCGTGGACTCGATGACAGCAGCCTGAGGATCGCTCGTGATCGAGCGGTCGAAAATCGGGATTATAGTCAGACCGTGGGGAATGACCGGGGTAGCGGAGAAGGTTTCTGAATTACCGCTTTCGCCATCGGCATTGTAGGCCCGGACCCTGTAGTAGTAGGTCGCGCCGGGGGTCAGCCCGGTGACTCGCTCGTGTAACACGGCCCCTACATCCAGATTTTGATAGCCGGGCACGTAGCTGGGGAACAAAGCATTTGTGGAGACGTCCAGGCGATACCCTGTGGTCACAACCGGTTCCCAATTGGCGACAAAGCTGTTGGTGCCGATGCCGGTTGCGGGATCGGCTACTGGGGTGACGGGCGGAGGACCGCCGAAAGTTTGGAGAGCCGAGGTCTGGAGCAGCAGCAGGGCGCAGCAGAAGGGAATTCCACTTGCGACGCGTCTAATGGCGAGAGCTTGCACAAACCGTCATCCAAGCCTCGCTGCGTTTCCTGCCACGATAATCTTGGGCTTAACAGACCGATAATGGGGCTAAAATTTCAAAAGGTCAATCTGATTTGGATGCAAGGCCGCCGAGAGGGAGCATCTTGCCAGTACCACCGTTTCGCGCGGGTGGTTCAGGGGTGGGGACGGCCTCGTCCCCATACGCCAGCCCAATCAAGGAGCGACCGTGGGGACGAGGCCGTCCCCACCCCTAGGCCTTTTTCTCGAACTCCAGCTCGCCATCGTGCGCGACGACTTTGATGCAGTCGCCGGGTTTGAATTCGCCGAGCAACAGTTTGTTCGCCAAGGGATCGAGCAGGCGGTCCTGGATGGTGCGTTTGAGTGGGCGGGCGCCGAATTGAGGGTCGTAGCCTTCCTTGGCGATTAGCTGTCTGGCTGCGCGGTCCACTTCAAGACTAAGCTGTTGTTGGGCCAGACGTTTGTCGAGGCGGTTCAGTTGGATGTCCACAATGCGAGTGAGCTGTTTTTCGTCGAGGCTGTGGAAGATGATGATATCGTCCACGCGGTTGAGGAATTCGGGCCGGAATTGGGCGCGAAGCTCGGTACGGACGAGCCGTTCCATCTCTGCGTGATCTGTTGTAGAGAGCTTTCCGGTGCTGTAATACTCCTGAATGATCGGAGAGCCGATGTTGCTGGTCATGATGATGATCGAGTTCTTGAAGTCCACAGTGCGGCCCTGGCCATCGGTCAAACGGCCATCGTCGAGGACCTGCAAGAGCACATTGAAAACGTCGTGGTGCGCTTTCTCGATTTCGTCAAAAAGTACGACGCTATAAGGCCGGCGTCGCACCGCCTCACTTAACTGGCCGCCTTCCTCGAAGCCAATATAGCCGGGCGGCGCTCCGATCAGCCTGGCGACCGTGTGCTTCTCCATGTATTCACTCATGTCAATTCGGACCATGGCGTTCTCGTCATCAAACAGAAACTCGGCCAGTGCGCGAGCGGTTTCGGTTTTGCCTACTCCGGTGGGTCCCAGGAAAATGAATGAGCCGACTGGCCGGTTGGGGTCTTGCAGGCCACTGCGGGACCGGCGCACGGCGTTTGCAACGGCCTCAATGGCCTCCTTCTGGCCGATCACCCGCTGCTCCAGGCGCTCTTCCATTTTGACAAGTTTTTGCCGTTCGCTCTCCAACATGCGCGAGACGGGGATGCCAGTCCACGAAGCGACCACTTGGGCAACAGCCTCTTCGGTGACCTCCTGCTCAAGAATCCGTTGGCCCTCAGGCTTGTCGTGCAACGATTTCTCGGCCGCGGCGAGTTTCTTTTGGAGCTCGGGAATTTTGCCGTACTGGATTTGTGCAGCCAGGTTGAGATCGTTGTGCCGCTGGGCCTGTTCGAGTTCGAGTTTGGCCTGCTCGATCTGGCTGTTAACGATGCTGACGGCATTGATGGCGGCTTTTTCATTCTGCCACTGCGCTTTGAGCTGCCTGGATTTCTCCTTGAGATTGGCCAGGTCCCTCTCGATGTTTTTCAATCGTTGCCGGGAGGCCTCGTCTTTCTCTTTCTTTAAGGCATTTTGCTCGATCTCCAGTTGTTGGATCTGCCGCTCCAACTGATCAATCTCGGTGGGCATGGAATCAAGTTCCATCCTGAGCCGCGAGGCCGCCTCGTCAATCAGGTCAATCGCTTTGTCGGGCAGGAAACGATCAGTAATGTAGCGGTGCGAGAGGGTGGCAGCGGCGACCAGTGCGGCATCCTGGATACGCACACCGTGGTGGACTTCATAGCGCTCTTTCAGTCCGCGCAGGATTGCAATGGTGGCTTCAACACTCGGCTCCTGGATATAGACGGGCTGGAACCGGCGTTCGAGAGCTGGGTCCTTCTCGATGTGCTTGCGGTACTCGTCCAGAGTGGTGGCGCCGATGGCTCGCAACTCGCCACGAGCCAGTTGCGGCTTCATGATATTGGCGGCGTCGGTTGCCCCCTCCGCGGCGCCGGCACCAACCAGCGTGTGCAGTTCGTCAATGAAAAGAATGATTTTGCCCTCACTCGACACGATTTCCTTCAAGAAGGCCTTTAGGCGGTCCTCGAATTCTCCGCGGTATTTCGCTCCAGCGATCATCGAGCTTAGGTCCATTGCAACCAAGCGCTTATTTTTAAGCGTTTCGGGCACGTCACCGGCAACGATCCGCCGGGCCAGCCCTTCAGCGATGGCTGTTTTGCCTACGCCAGGCTCACCGATGAGCACTGGGTTGTTTTTCGTACGGCGGGTCAGGACCTGCATGACGCGACGGATTTCATCATCGCGACCGATGACCGGGTCAATTTTCCCCTGCCTCGCCAGGGCCGTGAGGTCGCGCCCATACTTTTCGAGCGCTTGAAATTTATCCTCGGGATTAGGATCGGTGACGCGTTGGTTTCCCCGCAGATCAGCCATCGCGCGCAGAACCAGATCGCGTTTTAAACCATGGGCCTGGAAGATTTTTTTGAGGGATGGACTTGCCTCGTTTATGAGGCCGAGCAATAGGTGCTCGGTGCTGATATATTCGTCCTTGAGCTTTTGTGCTTCGGCTTGCGCTGCATCCAGGGATTTCTTGAGCTGCGCGCTCAGAAAAACATCGGCAGACGTGGTGCCTTGCACTTTATGGCGCCTGGCCAATTCACGTTCAAGGTCGGGCTTGAATTTTGCGGGTGGCGCGCCGAGTTTTTCCAGCAGGTCCGGAATAAGGCTCTCGGGCTGACTGATCATGGCCAGCAATAGGTGCTCGCCATCCACTTCCTGATGCGAGTAATTGTGCGCGATGCGCTGGGCTTCCTGCAGCGCTTCCTGAGATTTGATGGTCAAACGGTCGAGTTGCATGTCCCTCATTACTCATAATGCCTCACAGCGAGCAGTCAAGCGGTAGCAAGTGGTGCCAAGGCCACCCACAATAGCTAGCCGATCCTGCCAAGCTATCACTTGCCTTGCCAACGGCGTAGCGGCGAAAATCGTCATAGGACAAATCGGGCGCATGCGCCGAGTGAAGGGTTCGGAGCAACTCGAAGAATTGCTTCTCGGCCTTAATTACATCCTGGTGAAACTCCGAATACAACGCAACTAGCCTGGCAATCTGCGCTTCTGGAATCACGAGTGCAAATTCCGGCGCTTTTCAGCGGCGTTGCGATAATCCAGAATCCGGTCGTAGGAAGCCTTTGAGCCGGGGTGTGCAGCTTCGAGGCTCTTAACTTTATGCGCGCTTTCATCGCAAATTGAGACCATTTTTGCCCAGATCGCAGCCGTACCCACCAGCGTTCGTTCGCGATGAGCCAGACCTTCGGCTTTTCGTGGCGCGCACGAAAGCGCGCCAGCGTCTTGGAGTGCGGCAGTCCTCTGCCGCTTTCGCATGTCGCTGGTGACCGACAGTTTATTGGCACCCGTCCAGGCACGCACCGAGTTGGGCCTTGACTGCGAACGCCGGGGAGCGTTGAATCCTGTTGCGGCAGGCGAGTTAAGAACGTGTCAAGCCACCGGACGAAGTTCGAAAATCCGACGCGCGTTGCCACGCCGAACATCGTAAACCTTGGCTGCTACAGTTATGGCGCATCGCACATATATCGCAATAGATCTGGGCGCTGAGAGTGGCCGGGTGATCGCTGGGCTTTGGAATGGGCACACAATTCGCCTGGAAGAAGTTCACCGGTTTGCTAATGGCCCGGTGTTACTCGCCGACTCATTGCGCTGGGACGTACTCCGACTTTGGAATGAGATTCAAAACGGTCTTTCGCTAGCCGCAAAGAAATTCGGCAAGAGCATAGTTTCGGTTGGGGCTGATACCTGGGGAGTGGATTATGTGCTGCTGGATAAGCGAGGTGAAATGCTCGGCCAGCCTTATGCTTACCGGGATTCTCGGACCAACGCCATAATGGAAAGGACTTTCAGGAAGGTTCCACGTTCGAGGATTTTCGCGCAGACGGGCTTGCAGTTCATGCAGTTCAACACTCTTTTCCAATTGTTGGCGCACAGGCAATCGGATCCGCAGATATTTGAAGTCGCCGACACACTGCTCTTCATGCCGGATTTCATCCATTGGGCACTCTGCGGGTCGGAGGTGGCAGAGTTCACCATCGCCTCGACCTCACAATGCCTTCATCCCCTGAAGCGCAATTGGGCAGTTGGACTGCTAAAGGGGTTGGGGTTGCCCGAACGTATGTTTCCCAGGATTGTTCCACCCGGAACGAATCTCGGACAGTTGCGGCGCAATTTGTCAGATAGGTTTGGACTTCGTGGAACGAAAGTGGTGGCGCCGCCCAGCCATGATACGGCTTCGGCGGTTGCCGGCGTTCCGACCTCGAACACGGGTAGGGCCAATTGGGCCTACATCAGCTCAGGGACGTGGTCGTTGATGGGGGTCGAAGTCCAGAAAGCTTCTCTCTCGCAGCGCACGCTAGAGCTTAATCTGACCAACGAGGGCGGGCTGGATGGCACCTATCGGTTATTAAAGAACATCATGGGCCTTTGGCTGGTGCAACAGTGCAAACGCTCCTTCGATGCTATGGGGCGCAAACACGATTATGCGCAGCTTGCGCGCATGGCTTCAAAAGCCGCTCCCTTGCGTTCCTTGGTAAACCCGGATCACCCCACTTTTCTTAATCCCCCCGATATGCCCAAAGCCATCCGCAGCTTCTGCACGAAAACGAATCAACCTGCGCCAAATACTCCCGGTGAATTGGTGCGCTGCGCCTATGAGAGCCTGGCGCTCAAATATAGGGTAGTGCTTGGCTGGCTCGAGGAGCTGACAGGGAATCGAATTGACGTAATTCACATTGTGGGCGGCGGTTCGCAAAGCGATCTGCTGAACCAATTCACGGCGGACGCGTGCCAGCGCCCTGTCATTAGTGGGCCCGTGGAAGCGACGGCGCTAGGAAATCTGCTCGTGCAGGTTCGGGCCAGCGGTGAACTGGGGTTCCTGGAGGAGATCCGCTTGGTTATTCGAGAATCCTGCAAACCGCAGGTCTGGAGTCCTGGGAAGGGAGAGCCATGGGATGCGGCAGCGGAGAGATTTCACAAATTACACATTGGTTGAAGTTTTTGAGTTGGATGTTGAACGTTGAACGTTGAATGTTCGGCTGTTCTTCCCTTAAGGCAGGTATTCTGCCCGATAGAACATTGCCCCTGCCCCATTCGTATCCGTAAAAATGAACGGCGCATTATTCGTCTGCAAGAAACTCCAATCTACGAAATTGGTCGTGCCAAGAACAGCATAGCGGTAACCAGGCACGCCGGTGACGCTCATTTGAAAGCGTCCGTTGGTCAGCCAAGTAGCCCCGGTCAACCCGGGTGTCGCGGTAGCATAGACCGTGAGGACAGCATTGCTGCTGCTCGTGGACCCGGCCACGTTCGTCAAAATTGAAGAATATGTGCCCGCTTGCCCCATGGTTATGTTGTTCAGCACCAGGCTGGTTGCAGTAGCCGACGGAATGTTTGTGCTATAGAACCGCCACTGATACGCCGGCGTCGGGGTGCCGCTCCCGGCCACGGCCAGTGTCACCGTGTCCCCCACGACTGCGGTGTGGTTGGTCGGCTGGATTGTGACCACAGGAGCAGCAGTGAGTGGAACAACCTCTCCACTGCTCAGGATTTTCGCGCCATAATTGCCTGCGGGGAAGCCGGGCGGGTTGGAAAATTTGATCTGGGCAACTTGCCCTGAGCTCAGTCCCGAGCTGCTCGTTCCGAACATGATCATGCAAGCGCCGCCGCCGTTGATCGAGCCGGCCCAATTTGTGATGGTGAGAGTGGTCCCCGCAGTCCAGGTCAGCGCGCCGCTGGCAGCGTACTTAAGCGCGCCGGCGCCTGCACCAAGGTCAATCTGCGAGTTCGCGGTGAGCTGGAGGGTGCCCAGTTGCTGGTTGAAAGCGGCGGTCTGAAAAGTGCCGCCGGCGAGTGTCATGCTGAGCGTCGAGGCGATTTGATTTGCGGCTCCCAGCAACAAAGTGCCGCCGCTGTTCACAACCACACTGCCGTTGGCAATCGCGGCAATGCCAGCGGTTTTGCTCAGCTTGAGCGTGCCGCCGGAGACCGTGGTGTTCCCGTTACCACTACCGTTGCCATAGGTGTTGGCGCTGGCGCCGCTAAGGACCAGGGTGCCTGGGCCCTTTTTGATAAGGCCGGCGCCGTTAGTGAGGACGCCTGAAAAAGTGGTCACGCTGTTGCTCACAACCAGGGTTCGCGCCGGGCCGCTGCTGGATCTCATGTCCACTGGACCACTGAATGTAAGATTACCGCCCGCGCCAAATGTGAGGTTTGTGGCATACAGTATAAGGTAGCTCGAAAATGTGTGGGCCGTGCTGTCGGCGGAGGAGAGCGTCACCGGGTTATAGCCGTTCACATCCCCGACATGCAACGGCAGCCCGCCGAGCGCACTATTATTTCCTAATCCGAGTGAGCCTTGGTTGTGTGAAAAATAACCCGCGCCCGTGCTGGCCCCATTATACACCGCAAGCCCCGGGCCCCATTTGTCCGGAGAGCCGGAACCGCCAAGCGAACAATTGAATATGGCCGTGCAACCAGCAGCGACGTAGTTGCTGTAATAGGTGCCAAAACCAATGAAGTCCAACTCGCCGCCATTGAACGTGATGGTACCCTGATTAACGAGTAGATTGTTGACCGCAATCTTGTTCGTCACCGTTACGGTAAAGGCGTTTGTTGCGCTCGAACCGGCGGAAAATATCGCCGTCTGAGTCGCCCACAATGCCGGCGGCCCGCTCCCGTTCGGATTGCTGTTCCAGTTGGTGGAACTTTGGTCCCAGGAGCCGCTTGGTGTACTGCCGGGTGCAGGCGCCACTCCATTCGGGGCCCAATAAACTCCGATGTTGGTATTCGCATTATTAAGCAAAGCCATGAAATGGTACCAGTCCCAATAGACACCGGGGTCAGTGTGGTTGTTGCACGTGGTATCGATTTGAGGCCAGTTCGTGGACATCCAGCTCGTCCAGGCCGGATTTTGCCATTCGCCATGGGCGATGATGTGCCAGCGGTCTTTCGTAATGTTGTACGTGCTGCACAGATGTTTCTGCAGCAAGGAGGAGGCCTGGTACATGGCTTCGCTGTACCAGGCAGGATTGCTCACGAAGCCTTCGTGTTCCGTGCCGAACATGTATGTGTTCCAACAACTCACGTGCCAGGCCCAATCAAACTCACGCACCGACTGCGTAATGTCCCCGGCAGGTGGATCGGTGGGGGTATTCTCTCCAGGCCCGTTCTGAATTCCATTCACCAGATAGTAAACGCTGGCGTCCACGTTGTACACACCGCTGCTATTGGTATCGCACCGGTCCAGATAGGCAACGCTGGCTTCGTAGTATCCCTCCATGTCGTGAATGACACAGAAAGCGCGGGTGTTGCCCGACGTGTAGTACTTGACACACGCTGGCGGGGTCCACGTCGCGGGAGGGTAGTCGGGCTGGGCCAGAACGCCGGCTGGAAGCAGGAGAAGCCACACCAGACCAGGTTTGGGCATCCAACCTCTTAATCTTAATCTTTCTCTTAATCTTAATCGCGGTCGTGTTGCCTGCTGCGTGACGCATGAGGCGTGATGCAGCCTCGGCAGGATGGTGGCGGGCTCAACCATGGCAGGATTTCGTCAGATATTGTGAAACACGAACCGCAGCATCACATGTATAACCTGTCATCAGCCAAAATGTCAATGGTAGATTGCATCCTCAGAGCCGGGGCAGGGCCAGTGACAAAGTCCGCCGTTGTAGGGCAGGCTTTCCAGCCTGCCGGTTCAGGGGGGCCTTTCAGCCCCGTGAACCACGGCCTTTTAGGGGTCGCGGCGCTGGAAAGCGCCGCAATCCCCCTGAGCGCGCTGAGCGGGACTGGAAAGCCTGCCCTACAGACTTTGTCACTGGCCTTGGGCCTTTTCGACCCGAAAGCGCCAAACGCACGGGAGTTTCAGCCGTTATCTTCCGTTTTTGACCCGACAAAAAAGTTAAAAAAGGTCAAAGAAAAGCATTGACAAGTTCCAGCATTTTTCCTTTAATCAACAAAACCCATTATTTTTGTGTTTAGAATTATGAACCTCCTCAAAGCATTCCTCAGCATTGTCGTTCTCCTTGCGCTCGGGCTGATCCAGGCCTATGGCCAGGTCTTGTTTTCCGACGGGTTCGAGGGCTACACAGCCGGCGGCAGTCCCTTGGACGCAAACACGGCCGGCCCTAACGCCGGACCCAATGGCGGCCCCGGCAACCCATGGTTCGGGCCCGCCCCGCCCAATCTCCGAGTTGTGGGCAGCGGAGGAGGTATCAGCAGCGGAGCCGCCCCGACCCATAGCGGCAACAACATGGTCACGGCCAGCGCACCCAGCGATTTCGATCAGGATTGGATGAACATCTCCAGCCGACTCAACGGCGGCAACCCATTCTTTGGCAACGTCTCCTTGGATTGGTGGTTTTACGACCCAACCGGCCCCGGGAACAGCAATTATCGGGATTATGTCGCGCTGGCATATTACAATTCCGCCAACGGTACTGGCGGCCTCGACTACCCTCCTGCCAGTGGCGGGAATCTTAACCCCGGTGGCGCGGCCACGCGCCTTTCTCTGGGCGCCTCCAATCCGACCGGATTCAATAACAATCAATACCAGGCGCGGATCCCTGGCGCCTCTGACGGAACGGCCAGCGGACAGTGGTTTAACGTGGGCGTCCGTAGCATAGGCTGGCACGAAGGGACCATAGTTCTGGGCGCTCCGAACGGCGCTGCCACGACAGTCAGTTTCTACATTGACGGTGTAGATGTCCTGGATCATGCGATCATGGTCACCAGCGGCGTCAATACGATCGAGCTGAACGATGGTTTCGGCAGCACTGCAGCCAACTATGATGATGTGTCGCTCTCGGTTGTTCCTGAGCCGGGCATAGCCGCCCTCCTGCTCTGTGGCGGAATTGGCGCGATGGCTCTGCGCCGGCGCAAATAAATTTCATCCTCAAGCTCCTCAGAGGCCGCTCGATTGAGCGGCCTTTTTTGTATACGGTGTTGAACTTCGAACGTTCAAGATTCACCATTCAACCCACGTACGTGAAACGTGAAACGTGAAACGTGAAAGGCCTCCCAAAGAGCAGAGCGCGACCCGTCGCATTGACCATCGCTGGATCCGATAGCGGCGGGCAGGCGGGCATCCAGGCGGATCTCCGGACCTTTGGCTGTCTTGGCGTTCATGGGGTCTGCGTTATCACCGCCATAACGGCACAGAATCAGAAACATGTGCTTGGCATCGAACCGTGCAGCACGCGCATCGTCAGGCGGCAGCTCCAGGCCGTGTTCGAGCAAGGACCAGTAAAGGCCATGAAGACGGGCATGTTGTATTCAGCGGCATGCGTCCGGGCCGTTGCCAGCTTCTTGCGAAAACAACCGCGCCTGCCATTGATTGTTGACCCAGTGTTGATTTCGACCAGCGGCAGGCGGTTACTTGAAGCTTCAGCCTTAAGAGCATTGATCAGAGAACTGCTGCCGTTGGCTGCCCTCGTCACTCCGAATGTCCACGAAGCAGAAGTGCTGGCCGCAAAGCAGTTACGTACGCCCGAGGATCTGCGCATTGCGGTCCGAATTATCTATGAGCTCTTTGGCTGCGCGGTCCTGGTCAAGGGCGGCCATCTGAGCGGAATCCACGACGCCGTGGATATTTTTTACGATGGCCGCCAGGAGCTAATGTTAAGCGCGCCATTCGTGCGGGGACTCAAATTGCACGGGACGGGTTGCACTTACTCTGCTGCTATTACCGCCTGGCTGGCCCGGGGGCTGTCACTTGCACAATCTGTCCAGCGCGCAAAACGATACATCACCGATATAATTTCCGGACTGTAGGGCAGGCTTTCCAGCCTGCCGGTTCACGGCGCTTTTCAGCGCCGTGGATCAAAACTTGATCTGTTTACATCGAATTCTAGGTTTCAAGGACTCTAGCCGCGAATGAGCCCAAATTAACTCGAATCAGTATTTATTCGCGTTTATTCGCGTTCATTCGCGGTTAGTTCAGCGCTTCAACGCCCAGCTACCAGGTCCTCACACACCCCATTCCAGAACTGCGCACATTTGGCGATTTCGGGCATCGAATTCTCCCAATGATATTCGTACTCGACGCAATAGGCGCCTTTAAAGTTTTGCCGCTTCAATTCGGCCATCATCTCCCTGACCTTGCACTGACCCGTGCCCCAGGGGACATCGTGCATTTGTAGGGCTTGCCCCTTCTTCTTAGGCACCGGTGACTCGGGGTCGGATTCCGCCGGCACCAGATCTTTGAAATGCAGGCAGATGACACGGCCATCCAGTTTCTTAAGGCACTCAACAGGGTCGAGGCCCGAGCGCTTCCAATGACCCGTATCGGCGCAGGAACCCATCAATTTGGTGCGCCCCTTCACTGCCTCCAGGACGGTGTCCGGATTCCAATACCGTGAAGGTTTCGGGTGATCGTGAATGCCCACTTTGATGTTGTACTCGATGCACAATTTCTCGACCAAGTCGAGCGCCTCGGGCACCGGTTCGGCAACCAGCGTATCAATCCCCATCTTCTTCGCGAACTCGAACACCTTTCGGCTTTGCGCCTCATCGGGCGGTAATTGGACCACACCAATGTTCACCAGCTTGATACCTTTGGCCGTCGCCGCATCGCGGATGGCTTGTGCGTCTTTATCGGACAACTCCACAGTGGTCACACGATTCGTGCCTTTCAGAATGACACCTCCGGAGAGACTCATGTATTTGATGCCTAACGCGGCCGTCTTGTTGATGCACTCGAATACGGTGAATTCTTTGAACGTGTAGGCATGGATCGCCAGTTGCCAGCCCAGTTGGTCGGCAGCACTCGGTTTGGTATCAGCATCCTTGGCCACTGCGCCGAACGTGGTCATGATTATTCCGATGAGGAGACAGTATTTTCTAAACATAACAGGCTTTAGTCGCAACATGCTGCAACGCCGCGTTATGACCGTCAACGTGTTTCGGCGAAACGCGCGTCTTGTCTGTGGTTATCCGTGGCGAGGACGAAAAAGAAAGGCAGGAAAATTTTCTGGCAAGAAAATGGAATTCAAAATCTTCCTGCCCCATAATTTTCCTGCCTTCAATTCCGTTTGCATTTTCCTGTCTTAAATTTTCCTGTCTTGGATCTCGCATCCGTGTTTACCTGCAAATTTTTAGCGACGTAACATGCTGACCAGGCGCCACTAACCATTCACTACTCACTATTCACTATTCACAGCGTCCCTTTGGTTGCGGCTCCGCCTCGCTATGTTTATCCGTGGTGAGAGAAATTTGCTCCCCTTGGCTGAGCGGCGCCTTCCCTGTTTCACGTTTCACGTTTCACGCATCACGTTTCACGCATCACGTTTCACCCATCACGTTTCACCCATCACGTTTTTTCACTTCCCTTTCTTCGCCGCCTCGCTACTTTCGCCTGACTTATGCCTAAAGCACATCGATACAAATTTTGTTTCGGACCCTGGAACATCAGCGAAGGACAGGACCCATACGGCCCCACAACACGCCCTGCTCAAACTTTCGATTGGAAATTGGCGCAACTCAAAAAGCTCGGATTTGACGCCATGATGTTCCACGACGATGACGCCGTGCCGGATATTGACGGCAAATCCGACGCCCAACTCCGCAAGGAAACCGGCGAACTCAAGAAAAAGCTGGCGGACGCCGGCGTGGCCGCCGAAATGGTCGCTCCCCGCCTTTGGTTCAGTCCCATGACCATGGATGGCGCCTATACCAGCAACGACTCCAAATGCCGGCAATATGCTATTGAACGCTCTCTGCGCTGTATTGACATCGCTAACTATCTCGGCACTGACCTGATCGTCCTCTGGCTGGCGCGCGAAGGCACTTACCTGCGCGAAGCCAAGAGTGGCCGCCGCAGCATCGAGTTGCTCGTCGAGGCCCTCGATAAAATGCTGGCCCACGACAAGAAGATTCGCCTCTCGATCGAGCCCAAACCCAACGAACCGATGGACCACGCCTATCTGCCCACCATCGGCCACGCCCTGGCCATCGCCCAATTGACTCGCGACCCAAAACGCGTCGGCTGCCTCATCGAATCCGCCCACGCCATTCTTGCCGGCCTGGATCCCGCCGATGAAATTGATTTCGCCATGGCCTTTGGAAAGCTCTGGTCCCTCCACCTGAACGATCAGAACGGATTGAAATTCGATCAAGATAAGCCCTTCGGCAGCTCTAATCTCCGCGTCGCCTTCAATCAGGTCCGCGCCCTCGAACGCAATGGTTACGGCACCCACGGCGAATACGTCTGCTTCGACGTCCACCCCTTCCGCCCCACCAAAGTCGAACACTGGCTTGCGCACCTCGACAACAGCCGCCGCACCTTCCTCAAGCTCCTCAAGAAAGCCCGAAGCTTCGACGACAATAAAGCCAAACAGCTCATCGCCGACCGCAACCTCGCCGCCCTCGACCAAATGGTGCTCGAACACCTGATGGGGGCGTGAAACGTGGTGCGTGAAACGTGAAACGTGAAACGTGAAACGTGAGCCGAGCAACTGCGCCTGAGTGGAGCCCACTGCCAGAGCACACCGAGGGCGCGCAATCGCGCGGAGCGTCTTGGACTGCGCCAGTCCTCTGGCGCTTTGGATGAGGCCGGATAAAAGCCAAAGCGCTCCCGATGCATCGGGAGCGCACTCCAAAAGCTTCGCCCGAACCACTTGAAGATAATTCCGGCGTGCCGAAAACCCAACGGTCTCGAATGGCGCGAAGCTTTTGGAGTGCGCCGCATTCCGGCGCTTTCGGTTTACCTCCCACAGAACCCGATCGCCCAAACGCCCTCCCTTAGCCACAGCCTCGGGCAGCTCTGATTTCTGTCCTCTGCCCTCTGTCCTCTGCCCTCTGCCCTTCCCCCCTCACTCCTTCCTCGCCGCCAAGTACCTCTCCGCCTCTATCGCCGCCGCGCACCCCGTCCCCGCCGCCGTGACCGCCTGCCTGTAAACACGATCCGCGCAGTCCCCCGCCACAAAAACCCCCGGTACATTCGTTGCCGTCCCGTGTTTCGGCACAATGTAACCATGCTCATCCATCTCCAGCATCCCCTTGAAAAGCTGCGTATTCGGAATGTGCCCGATAGCCACAAAAACCCCCGAGCAATCAATCACACTCGTAGCATTTGTGTTCACATTCAACAACCGCACACCCGTGACTTTGTTCTGTTTCACGTCCAGAACCTCAGTGACCACCGAATCCCATATCGGTTTAATCTTTTGATGCGCGAACACCCGGTCCGCCATGATCCTGGACGCGCGCAATTGATCCCGCCGATGCACCAAGTACACGACTGACCCAAATCGCGTCAGATAAAGGGCTTCCTCACAAGCCGAGTCCCCTCCTCCAACCACAACCAGGGGCTTATCCCGGAAAATGGGCAGCGCGCCGTCACAGGTGGCGCAGTACGTCACTCCTTGATTTTCGAGCAGCGCCTCGCTTTCGATTCCCAGGTGCTTATGACTGGCCCCACTAGCGATGATTAGTGTCTCAGTCTCCATCGGCCCGCCATCCACAGTCAGCAAGAGGGAATCTTTGGACAATCTAACGGATTCCACCTCGCCAAAATGAACTCGCGCCCCGAAACGCTCGGCCTGCTTTTGCAACCGCGTCATCAGTTCGTTTCCGTCAATCCCCTCCGGAAACCCCGGATAATTCTCGACAACGCTGGTCGTCGTCAGCAACCCCCCGGGTTGGCGTCCCGTAAGCACTAACGGCTTCAAATTCGCTCTCGCGCTATACAATGCTGCTGTCAACCCCGCGCAGCCCGAACCCATGATCACAACTTTCTCCATCGCGCGCGCAAGTTAATTGTGGCGGCGAAGCCGCGCAAGTGGAGAGTGAACTGAGGTGCGTGAAACGTGAAACGTGAAACGTGAAAGAACTGTCCGTAGTCAGTAGTCAGTGGTCTTGTGGTCTCGTGGTCAGTGGTCTTTTCCTCCGCCACCTGCTCACCCTCCAAAAGAAAAGCCCAAAGACAATCACCCCGCAACCGTTCACCCCCATGGTGTACCCAAGCTTGTATGGAATGCCCGAATTATTCTGCGAATAGATCGTCACGTCCCTGCCGATCAGAAGGTTCGGAAGGGACATCGGCATCAGCGCTCCCTGAATCAGCCCTCGCCGAAACCCAGCCGGCCCGGATTTTCCCATTCTTCTTTCAATATTTTCAAGTGTCCAACCGATGCAAGTAGCCGCCAGCAGTAGACAAGCCAGGCGGACAAATATCGCGCGGCTGCGGTGCCACAGTTTCAGCTGTTTCTGTTCCTCGTCGCTCATGGCTTGCGGAGCAGCTTTCGCGTTTCACGTTTCACGTTTATAGCATGTTTTTCGATAGCCCTTTGGTGCAAGAATAAAGCACCCGCTCCTTTGCTCAAAGACGAACCCCCATCTAAATACTGAAGGCTCAGTTCATCTTACTGCAATTGGCACGATCGGCGGCGCGCCGGCTGTCTCGGATCATCGCCAGAACGCGCTGTAAGGTGGTACCGAGGCGAGTGGCGCTTTTCAGCTTTTTTCGACCTGTGCCGTTAGATGGCACAGGTCCCGTTCATAATGGCCTATGGACCGATGTAAGTCTATCGCGCCCGTTCAGTACATTTGGCCGCGTGACAAGCGATATGCTATCACTAAAACACTTGACTTGTCCCTGCTATTTCACCTAAGCTACCTCAGGTTGAACCGACAGGCGCGCGACATTGGTTTTGCGGATGACAGTTTCCAGGCGAGCGCAGAGTCGAGGTTTGGCCGCGAATTTCTATGCAAAAGCTCCTGGCTTCAGCGTTGCTGTTGGTGACACCAGCGCCTTTTTGCGTTGGGCAGGGCTGGGTGATGTTCTCCACGGGGGCGCCGAGCCGCATCTCAACTAACAATGCGGGCATTACGAGTGGCTTCGCTGCCGCGTACAATGGAGCCAGCAACACAAACTCCACGTTTCCGATTCCTGGCGTGTCCTGGTACTATGAGCTGTTCGTCGCAACGACGATTCAGACAACCATTGATGCATCCCTGTCCGGGTGGACCCCTGTTTTTTTGGGAACCAACCTGGTTACGCCTGGACGCTTGGCCGCCTCGGACCCCAATGCCGGTGACCCTATCGGTATCCCAGTTCCTGGCGCAGCCCCAGGCGATATCCGAAACTTCGCTGTTGTGGGTTGGTCCGCCAATCTCGGCTCGGACTGGAACGCAGTTTTCGCGGGTAGGCCGAGCACTCTTGTGACCGGCACAGGGAATGGCACGACGCCAGTGACAGGCGCAGCGCTATGGAGCACTACTACCGCGCCCGCGCCGAAAGGGTGGACCAACGCGGATTTAACCTCTCAACTGGGCACCGCTCGAGGTTTGCAGGGCGCGTTTTATGGCATTTCGCCGGTGGCTCTGAATATTTACCTGGCGTCAGCGGGCGGACCTTATAACTCGATCTGGGGTGCAAATGGGCAGATACCAGCGATGAGTATGAACTACTACACGGTTAACTGCGCCGGGACGCCTGTTATCACTGGTCAACCCACAACTCAGGTGGTTGGCGTGGGACAAAGCGCAACATTTAGCGTTTTCGCAGGGTGCGCTACAGCCTACCAATGGCTGATGGACGGAACAAATCTTGCCGGGGCCACGAACCGTCTGTTGGTCGTAACAAATGTGCAACCCGCGAACGGCGGAGTCTATGCAGTAATTGTAACAAACCTTCAGGGCGGCATCACAAGCGCGCCCGCGGTCCTCAATGTTGGCCAACCCATCCCCGGACTCTACAGCACCGGTGTTGACTCGGGCGGGAGATCCTTGCCGGGAGGTTCGACGGACCCGCATTGGAACCTGGGCGGCAACGCGACTGGCCCGGCTGTCGTGCTTGGCTCAACCAATCTTTTCGGCCAATGGACTGCGGATACGACAAATTCTTCATGGATCGCGATTCACGACAGCACAACCGAGCCTACCAACGTTCCTTATTCCTTCGACCAGACATTCGACCTAACCGGCTTTGATCTGAGCAGGGTGTTTCTGTGGGGCACGTGGTGGGGGGACGACAGCACCTCCCTGCTGCTCAATCGGCATGTAATCACCAACAGCGCGTTAAACCTCAGCGGGTTGGGTTGGGCTGTAAACGGACAAAGTGGATGGTTCAATTCCGGAACGAACACGCTGAGCATCGAGATGAACGCCTCGGACGGAAATTGGGACGGTGTTCGACTCGAGCTGACCGGGGTGATTGGCCAGACTCTACCGGCAGCTACAGCAGTTTATGCTCGACCCACCGGTGTGGCTTTATTAATCAAAATTAGCGACCTGCTGACGAACGTAACCGATCCAGGCGGCAGCCCCATTTCGCTGATCGGAGTTGGCACCGACGGCGTCAATTTGCTCAGCACTAATGGAGCGACGCTGTTTACCAACAGCACGTATGTCCTCTACACCAACAGCGTCTCGCCGAATGTGAATGACCGCTTCACTTATAACGTGCGCGATGTTCATGGGCAGCCAGGCTTCGGGACGGTATTGATCGTCCTGAGCAATAACATCGTTGGCCAAACTAACGTCAATCTCAGCGTTACCAGCTCGAATGTCACCGCGAACTTTTTCGGCGTGCCGGGTTATCGCTACACCGTCGAACGCTCCACGAATTTGACTCAGGGACTTGGCTGGGTCCCCATCAGCACGAATACAGCGCCAGCCGGCGGGCTAATGCAGGCGATTGATAATTTCCGCGACCTGGGTTTGTCGAATCCGCCACCCAGTTCCTACTACCGACTAAGGTATAGCCCATGAAAAATCTCCTCCAAGGTATCGCTCGTAAGTCCCACCGATCTCTGGCTCAGGGCGCGTTCAAGAAACGCAAAAAAGGAGCGCACAACTCTGTTGTGCATGGCTGTTGGGTGCGTTTTGCCCCAGGAACCACGAACGCCTCGCACAACAGAGTTGTGCGCTCCGATCTTGAACGCGCCCTGTCCCTGGCCTCGTACGAAATCGTTGGGTTTTGCTTTCTGGCCCTTCTCAGCCTGCTCGGTCCGCCGGCCGCGAAAGCCGGCACCGTTGTCAATGCGGACTGGACCGTGAATACGCCGATTCCGGCAGGCAGCCCCGTGGGAATAACTACCTTTCAATCGTTTCAAATTCTGGACAGTGCAGCTATATCCACCGTGACCGTGGACGTGAATATCAACGGTGGATATAACGGGAGCTTGTACGCCTACCTCACACTTCAGGATGCCAACGGCCACACCGCGACCGAAACACTGCTGAACCAGATCGGAACTTCATCGTCCAATCCGTTCGGCTCATCCGGCGCAGGCATGAACGTCACTTTGAGCGACAATGGGACTGCCAATGGGACCATCCATCTGGCCGCTGGAATTCCCACCGGGCTTTGGCTGCCGGATGCGAACAGTTCTTTGAACGGGACGTTTGGAGGGCTCACCGCCAACGGAACATGGACGCTTTTCGTAGCAGCGACCTACGCCGGTGTTCCAACCGGCACTTTGCAAAGCTGGGGGTTGAATGTTGCCACCGTGCCCGAGCCGGGATTCTTCAGTCTCGCAATCCTGTCCTGCGCACTCTGGACCAAACAACGCCTCACCAGGCGCGGGTCGCCCGCGTAACAGGAACTTCAAGGCGAAGCCGGGACAAGCTTGAAAAACCGCTGGTTGACTGTGTAGGCAAAGAATGCCCAGTTTGGCCCCATGGGCAGGTTCGCGTCCGCCGTGCCAGTCACCTCGGGCATACCCGTCGCCGGGTTGTTCACTCTGACCCAGTTAGAAGTGGTCAGATCATCGTTCTCCAGGATGTTATAACCGATTTGGCCTGCCGGCCAGGTGACCAGTATGCCACCCCCGAAATCCTGCGCTGAGAGCGCGCTGGTGGTGGTGACATCCGGCGTGATGTAGGCTAACTCTTGCGCTCCGCCGCGAAGAATCACGGCGGCCACAAGACCCGGCTCGAAGCTGGTGGGAGGCAGGCCCTGGAAGTCCAGGCCAATTACTCCCGGGTTGGTGCCGCTGGCTGTGGGGTTGTAAAGCGCCAGAGTCGGGACAGAGACTTGATAAGTGTACGTGTTCGTGAGCAGGCCCGGCACAAATGCGTCAAGATCATAAACAACCGCATTTGTGTCGCTGACCGGCAGGAGCGACACGGGATTCGTATAACCATTGACGACCAATTGGACTCCGAATGGAATAACTCGTGTGGTGGAGATTTGAATCAGTATCTGGGAATCGTGAATGTCGTCAAGGATATTATTGGTGTTGTAGAGAATTCCGGCATCAGACAGGTCATCGTTGTTCGTGCTAACCAGAGAGGAAAGGAGGTTCTGTTCAAACTCGCCTCGCGCCTCAAACCCGTTGATCGTTGTGTTCCCGTCCTCGTCCGTCGCCCCTTCCGGCAGCAGCATGACAATGTAGTTCGGGTCGGCATTATAGCCGACCTTCATTTTTTTCACATTGTTGCGCCCGCCATGTCCGCTGAAATAGACCAGCAACCTGGACTTGGCGAAATCGGGTTTGGCGCCGAACAAGTCGCCGTTCACGGCGTGCTGGAATTGCGATTTCCCGTCGTTGACGAAGCCTGTGGGCCGGGTGATAGGCACCTGCGCCAGGTCCTCGGTCTTGGCGCCCATCGGCCCTGGCTCCAGCGTAAAAGCGGGCAAATTCGCCGTCCCATCGGCATACTTGCCACTGTCGTAAAGGACAACGATATTTGCCGCTGGAACGGCATAGGTGTTGACCAGCATGTCGTACATGCGCGAGATGTCGCCGGCAAAGGTGGCCGTTTTCTTGTCGTTGCCTTTGGGCTCATCCCATTGCACCAGCACCGCGTACTGCTGAACCCCGTCGGGGTTCGGGTCCGGCAATGCCAGCGTGCGGTTATCGGACGCAGCGCCTTTTGAGTCATATTGCGGGTGTTCCGTGCCGTCGGGATAACGAGAGGAGTAATCATATTCCTTGCCGTTCCAAACCCATTTCCCGCCAGGATCCGGCCCCGGCTTCGGGGTAATCTGAAGCCAACTGCCAGCGTCATTGCCGAAGAAGTCTTTGCGGTTCTGAGACGCCAGGAACCACCAGCCCTTAACATTATTGTTTTCCCCGTAAACGACCTCGAAGTAATGGGGTGTGTTGTCGGTGCCTGGCTTCGGCCCGAAAATAATCATTTTCTGCATCGTGAGCGGGTCGATCCCCTCGTAGTTGCCGATTTGTTTCATCTTGATGACAATTTCATGAACGACGGTTCGTTTCGGGCCATAGCGGTCGGCCAGGATTTTAGCGCCATCATTGCCATTGAGCGCGGTATTGAAATGCTGTTTCATCCCGGTCGGCGGTTTGATCAGCCCATCTTCTCTCCACGCGCGCGTGAAATCGTCCACCGCGCCTTTGACATCCGGGGGCACGAGACTGAACAGGTAGGAGGAGGTCTCTTTACCGCAGGCCGAAGCGCAGGTCCAATCGTCGGCGGGCGGACTGGCCTTGAGGGCAGCAAGAAATTCGCCGCCATAGCACTGGTTCATCACTACATCAACAGCGGCGTATTTGGGCCCGGCCAGGATGCCGGGCAAATCGTCTTCGACGATTTGGATCGTATAGCCCTGGACCATGACTGTATCGCCCGGGCCTGGACCGGTTTTGATCTGCACGCCTTTGTCGGGCGTATTGCCCCGCACGTAGGCGTGTTCGGCAGCCGGAGCGCAAGGCGCACATAGCAGCACACCGCATAGGCATAACGCCATGGATGAGCATCGGGCGGCGGACAAGGTTTTCATAAGCAGCGCATTACTGGAAATGTGAGGATAGGGCATCGGACAGAGCGTCTTCATTTGGGTAACTAGCCGCAATGGTTTCACTGGCCGATGCCGCAAGTCAAGAAAGATTTTCAAAAAAAGTGACACCGAGAGACCCGAGGCATACTTCACATTCGCGGAGTCGTGGACGGCCTCGTCCGCGTCCAGGTTGCCATGCGGAAAAATCAAAGGTGCGGCGTGGCGCGCCGGTGTGAAGTTTTCTTCCCCCCCAAAAGACTTAGTCGAAAACGTAATCGATTTTCAAAGTTCAAAGATCACAGTCACCCGAAACAGTCCAATCTTCGTTCTCTCTCGCCGCGGCGTAGCCAGTCCACAGCAGCCCAGAGCAGCGTTCAGCAAGCAATCAAGCTTAGACCCCCCACACCCCGTGTGAGTTCGAGGTTCAAGGTTCAAGGTTCAAGGTTCAAGGTTCGAAGTTCAACCTGCCATCCCGCATCCATCATCCATCATCCATCATCCATCAATCCAAACATCCACCATCCAGACCATCCATCCACCCTCTTGACCCTCGACCCTCGACCCTCCACACTCTGCCCGATTTGAGAGCCGTCCCAAAATCCGAATGACCTCAACTTTTTCCTTCCCCACAAAGATCAAATTCGGCGCCGGCATCCTAAAGGACCTGCCAAAGGACCTCGACGCGCTTGGGATGAAACGGCCGTTGGTGGTGACTGATGCGGGCTTGCTCGGAACCGAAGCCTTCAAGTCTCTGGAAAGGGTTTCCGGCAAAAATTGGAGCGTCTTCTCCGGCGTTCATCCGAACCCAACCATCGAAGATGTTGAAGCGGCCACAGCCGCTTACAAAGAGAACAAATGCGACTCAGTCATCGCCTTTGGCGGAGGCAGTGCTTTGGATGTGGGAAAGGCAATCCGGATCTGCATCAAACGGCCCGACAAGCCGCTTCTACCCTTCGACTCCGACGCTGATTGGAGCGGGCTCGCGCCGTGTGTCACAATTCCGACCACGGCAGGCACCGGTAGCGAAACCGGACGCAGCTCCGTAATCATAAAGGATGGCCGCAAGTGCGTCGTATTTCATCCCTCCCTGCTGGCGAGCCTTGTTATCTTGGATCCTGAGCTGACACTCGGCCTTCCAGCCAAATTGACCGCAGCCACAGGTGCAGACGCTCTCATTCATTGCATCGAGAGCTTCACGTCGCCCGTGTTCCATCCAATGTGCGACGGCATCGCGCTGGAAGGCCTGCATCTGATCGGCCAGTCACTCGCACGCGCGGTCCATAACGGCACAGATATCGAAGCGCGCGGCAAAATGCTGGTAGCCGCCATGATGGGCGCAGTCGCGTTTCAAAAGGACCTGGGCGCGATCCATTCTCTGGCGCATCCACTCTCCACTTTCTGCGGATTGCACCACGGAACCGCGAATGCGCTTTGCACGCCAGTTGTAATGCGTTTCAACGCCCAACGCGTCCCCGGCCTCTATCGCCGCGTCGGAATTGCTCTGGGCCTGCGTGATCCCGATGACAAAGCAACCATTCAGCACATCAGCGACCTCCTTTCCGACATCGGCCTCGCCCCCGGACTGCGCGCCTATGGCGTAAAAGAATCCCAACTCGATGCAATGAGCGCCCAGGCGTTCGAAGACATCTGCCACCGCACCAATCCGGTACCAGTAACCAGAGAAGATCTGAGGCACCTGTACCAGTTAGCCATGTAGCAGCCGACGTTAGGAGGCTCTAATTAAAATCAGAAATTAGAAATCATAAATCATAAATCATCAGGTGAATTTCCCAACCCAGCTTTTCATAAACGGCCAACCCCGCGCTGCCTCAAACGGCAAAACCCTCTCGCTCACCAATCCCGCCAACGAAGAGGTCCTCTGCGAAACTGCCGCCGCCACAACGGCTGACGTGGAAGCCGCCATCCACGGCGCGCACACAGCCTTCGAAAAAGGCTGGCGTGACTGCCTGCCCTCGCGCCGCGCCGAGATCATGTTCCAAATCGCTCGCGTGCTCCGCGAGCACGCCGAAGAATTGTCTCAACTCGAGAGTCTCTGCATCGGCAAACCCATTACCGACGCGCGAGATGAGATCGCCATGGGGGCGCGCACGTTTGAATACTACGCGGGTGCCATCTCCAAATTCTGCGGCCAAACCATCCCGGTGGCACGAGGGGGTTTTGATTTCACGCTCCGCCAGCCCATGGGCGTGGTCGCGGCGATTGTCCCATGGAATTTCCCATTCCCCATTGCCACATGGAAAGTGGCCCCTGCCCTGGCCGCCGGAAACTGCGTCGTGCTTAAGCCGGCCCGCCAATCGCCTCTTACTGCCCTGCGCCTTGGGGAACTGGCCGCGCAAGCCGGCCTGCCTCCGGGCGTGCTCCAGGTCCTTTCAGGCTCCGGCAATGAAATTGGCGACGCACTTGTCCAGCATCCCCTGATTCGCAAAATTTCCTTCACTGGCTCAACTGCGGTAGGCTCCCGCATCATGCAGCTTGCCGGACGCGATATCAAAAGAGTCTCACTCGAATTAGGCGGCAAATCGCCCAATATCGTCTTCGCCGACGCCGATCTCCAGAAAGCTGCCACTTCGTCTCCCATGAGCGTTTTCGCCAATACTGGCCAGGATTGCTGCGCTCGCAGCCGCATCTTTGTCGAACGCACCGCCTGCGACAAATTCGTCGAGCTGTTCGTCGCCGCGACCAAACGTATTGTGGTGGATGACCCTTCGAAGGCGGAAACTCAGGTCGGCCCGCTGGTCTCGAGCGAGCAGCGCGAATCGGTCGAGGAATACCTCCAAACCGTGCGTGGTCGCCGGCACAAGATAATGTGTGGTGGCGACCGCCCTGCCCGCAAAGGCTATTACCTCAACCCTGCGCTCGTGCTCGGTTGCGAAACTTCCGACCGCGCCTGGCGCGAGGAAATCTTTGGGCCTGTAGCCTGCCTTCGCCCGTTCGACAACGAAGAGGAGATGCTTGCGGAGGTAAACGCATCTCCTTATGGCCTCAGCGGCTCACTGTGGACCAACAACCTGCAACGCGCCCTGCGAGTAGCGCGCCGGGTCGAGAGCGGGGTTCTAAGCGTCAACTGCCACAACAGCCTGCATCTCGAAGCCCCATTCGGCGGTTTCAAACAAAGCGGTCTCGGCCGCGACCTCGGCATGGCCGCCATGGAAGGCTACACCGAACTGAAAAATGTGTACATCGCAGAGTGAAGAGAGTAATAATTAACGCAAAGACGCAAAGACGCGAAGGCGCGGCAGGATCGGAGCGCGGACATTCTTGTCCGCAGCAAGCTGGGGCGGAAATACTCGTTATGAATAATCAGAAACTGTCGGGCGTTCGGACGTTGCTGCGGACAAGAATGTCCGCGCTCCGGAGCTTTGCGTCTTTGCGACTTTGCGTCTTTGCGTTAAAAATTCCGTGAAATGACCATCTCAGCCCTAAAATCTGCGATCACGCGCAAGGAAATTGACACCGTGTTGCTTGCGTTTCCCGACGTATTCGGTCGCCTCATCGGCAAGCGCCTCACCGCTCGTCACTTCCTGGGCCATGCCCTGAAGGAAGGCACGCACGCATGCAATTACCTCCTCACTCTGAACATCGAAATGGAACCGCTTGGCGGTTTCGAACTCGCGAATTGGGAGAAAGGCTTCGGCGATTTCCAGATGCGGCCGGACCTGAATACCATCCGTCTGCTGCCCTGGCACCCAGGCTCCGCGTTGGTTCTCTGTGACCTCCACCATCACGATGGCAAGCCGGTTGCAGAAGCTCCACGCTCGGTCCTGAAGCGCCAGCTTGACCTGCTTTCTGCCAAAGGCCTGACCTGCCAAATCGCCAGCGAATTGGAATTCTTCATCTTCAACCAAACCTACCCTCAGGCCTTCGCCGCCAAATACAGCGGCCTCACCCCAGCCAGCGATTACCGCATTGATTATCATACTCTGCAGCCAGGCCGCGATGAGACGCTCTTCCGGTCCGTTCGCAATTTCATGGATGCAGCGGATGTCCCGGTCGAGTCCTCCAAAGGCGAATGGGGCCGCGGGCAACACGAAGTCAACTTTGAACATGGCGAACCACTGGTCATGGCCGATCGCCACTCAATCTTCAAACACGGACTCAAGGAAATCGTCCACCAAAACGGGAAATCCGTCACATTCATGGCAAAAGTGGACGCCGCCGAAGTCGGCAGCAGTTGCCACATCCATCAAAGCATCTGGGGCAACGGCACATCGCATTTCTGGGATGCCAGGAAGCGTCAACCGTCGGCTTTTTTCCGCCAGTTCCTCGCCGGCCTGATGAAGTATTCACCCGAGCTCAGTTACTTTTTCGCGCCCACAGTCAATTCATACAAGCGCTATCAACCTTCCAGTTGGGCTCCCACAAAAATGGCCTGGGCTTACGACAATCGCACCGTTGGTTTCCGCGTAGTTGGCGAAGGCAACTCATTTCGACTCGAGAACCGTATGCCCGGAGCCGATGCAAATCCGTACCTTGCTTTCGCAGCCATGATCGCCGCAGGCATGGCCGGAATAGCGGAAAAACTCGACTGCGGCGAATGCTACGAAGGTAACGCGTATGTGGACACTCAGCTTGCGTCGCTTCCAAAATCTTTGTCCGAGGCCGCCGACCTGCTCGCCAAAAGCCGGCTGGCGCGCCATGCGTTCGGAGATGCGGTCGTGGAGTTCTACGCTCACACCGCCCGTTGCGAAACCCAGGCATTCAACGACGCCGTCACCGATTGGGAGCGCGTCCGGTATTTCGAGAGAATATGAATCCCGTAGGGATGACAGAGAATAGCCCAGCGTTTCAACGCTGGGTAGGCGTGCTCGAAAGGTCTGAGTCCCGTAGGGACGACAGAAACCCTTGTGGTTCTGCCGTCCCTACTGGGACTTGTTCCGCCCCGCCTCGCAAACCCAGCGTTGAAACGCTGGGCTATTATCTGTCGTCCCTGCGGGACTATGACAGGCCGGTCACCTCACGCCTGCGCTGCATCAGGCCTACGAATTCCGTCCCTGGATCGTTTCAACCCTTCAGCCGACGTGGACAAATCCATCAAAGAAATTAAAAACCGGGACGCCGAAGATCTCGCGCGCCTCGGTTATGCCCAGCAGCTTTTCCGCGAAATGGGCGGCTTCTCCAACTTCGCCATCTCCTTCTCGATCATTTCCGTCCTCACCGGAGCAATCGTCCTTTTTGGCTACGGCTTAAAATTCGCCGGCCCCATCATCAATACCATCGGCTGGCCGGTCGTTAGCCTCTTCACCCTGTGCGTCGCGGCTTCCATGGCCGAACTCGCATCGGCCTACGCCACAGCCGGCGGCCTCTATTTCTGGGCATACCGTCTCGGCGGCAAAGGCTGGGGGTGGATCACCGCCTGGTTCAACCTCATTGGCCAGGTCACCATCGCCGCCGCCACCAACTGGGCCGCAGCCATCTATTGCATCGGAGCAGCGACGCGCCTCTTCCAAATTCCGGCCGACGCCCACATCCCATTTTGCGGCGCGCTCGACAGCCGTAATTCCCAAATTTTCGTTATGGTGCTTATCATGCTGCCCCAGATTCTTATCAATATCGCCGGAGTCAGATTGATGGCGCGGCTTAACGATTTTAGCGTCTGGTGGCACATCGCCGGTGGAGCGCTCATCGTCTTGCTGCTGGCCTTTTTCGCCACACACCACAATCCCATCGGTTTTCTGTTTTCCCATCAATCCAGCATCAATCCTCTGGAGGCCTCCTCCGACACCCTGGCCAACGGCAAGGTCGCCCCTGCCCTTGTCTTTGGTGACACCAAAATCGCTTCCCCACTCTTCTCGATCGTTCCTGGGCTGGCTGGATTTTATCGCACCGCGCCATTTCTGCTCGTGTTTGTGCTCGGCCTGCTCCAGGCGCAATGGACTTACACCGGATTCGATGCTTCCGCCAATACTGCCGAAGAAACCATTGAGGCCCATCTGCACTCAGCCTGGGGCATATTTTTGTCCGTGGCCGTTTCGGCCGTGGTCGGCTACGTACTTGTCGTTGTTCTTACCTGGTGCATCCCGCCCGGCAAACTATCTGAGACCGCAAACGATACTTATCCGGTGCTCTATATCGTGGATAACAATCTCAGCAGGTTCTTCGCGAACGTCGTAGCCATCATCATCGGCGTGGCCATGTGGCTGTGTAGTTGCTCCGGTCTCAATTCAATGACTCGCACCTGGTACGCCTTCGCCCGTGACGAGGGTTTGCCCGGCTCATCACTGATTAAACGCGTGAGCCCGCGTTTCGGCACGCCTGTTTGGGCCATAATCGCTGCCAGCGTTCTGGTTGTCCTGATCTGCCTCTACGCCTCCGCCTTTTCCGTCGTGACTTCCATTAGCACTATCGCGCTATATTTGGCGTATATCATCCCGGTTTATCTAAACTGGCGAAACCGCCGTCGAGGAAGTGGCGAGCACACCACGCCCCAAACTGCGCGCTGGTGCCTGGGACGTTGGAGCAGCCCCATCAACTTCATTGCCATTGGCTGGACCATTTTCATCACGATCATCTTCAGCATCCCGCCCAATGAACTCGTGTTCTGGACAATGCTCCTGCTCCTGGGCCTCCTGGCCCTCTATTGGTTCACCCACGCCCGCCATCGTTTCCACGGCCCCTCCAGCGCCGACGAAAAGGCATTGCAAACCCTCGTCTCAGGCACCTAACCTGTACTGGCAGCAATGACAAGGAATTTAACAGGAGCAAACAGAGAGAACAGAGTTTCTCCGTTCCCTCCGTTTCCTCTTGTTCAAAAGAAAGCCTCCAAACCTGTGGCATTCGCGCTCCATCTCGCTGATGCACACACGTATCCTGCTCGTAGCGCAGGCTTCCAGCCTGCTGTATCGCCGACTTCCGGTCGGCAGACGCCGCTTCGGGCAATACGTGAGCGTATGTATAAAACGCCCTGCTTAATTAACTCTCGAAGTTAATGAGTTCCACTCCCCATTTAAGCGCCGAAGCCAAAGCCGCCTTACCCCGCCACGTCGCCATCATCATGGACGGCAATGGCCGCTGGGCAAAGGAACGCCATCTGCCGCGCGTCGAAGGCCATCGCGCCGGCGCTGAGTCAGCCCGTGTCATCATCCGTACCGCAGGCGAGTTAGGAATTAAATATCTGACCCTTTACGCCTTCTCCGTCGAAAACTGGAACCGGCCCAAAGACGAAGTGGATGCGCTCATGAAGTATCTTATCCACTATCTCAAGAGCGAAACCCCCGAACTCAACAAAAACAACGTCCGCCTCGAAATCATCGGCCAGGTCTATCGCTTGCCCGAAGCTGTGCAGGAGCACCTGAGAAAATCCATCGCCACACTCTCCCGCAACAACGGACTGACACTAATCATGGCCCTGAGTTACGGTGGCCGCACCGAAATCGTCGAAGCCGTCCGCAGCATCGCCGAAAAAGCAAGAAAGGGCGAACTCGACCCCGAGGACATCACCGAACAAGTCTTCAGCCAGCACCTCTACACCGCCAACGTCCCCGACCCCGATGTCCTCATCCGCACCAGCGGCGAAATGCGCGTGAGCAACTTCCTCCTCTGGCAAATCTCCTACACCGAACTCGTCGTCACCGCTACTCTCTGGCCCGACTTCCGCAAACCCCAGTTCTTCGCGGCGTTGGAAGAATATAATCGAAGGCATCGAAGGTTTGGAGCGGTTTGAGTTCCGGTCTTAGGATTGTCAACAGCGATCACCAGAAACTCTCAAGTGCCACATAATGGGAATGGATTTGATCAGCCAGAATGGCGCAACCTTTAGGTTCGTCACTTCCGGCTGGAGCTTCTACCTCAACCTCGCGGAAGAATACGGCTGGAGGCCTGCAGGCACCTTGCCTCCCAAGTCCTACCCCGACCCAGCAAAGTGGCCAGGGGAGTATGACTGGAACGCCGGGCAGATCGTTTCCGCTGTCGATCCGCGACAACTGGCAGAGGCGCTCGAGCGTGCTCTGGCAGACCCGCAACGAGCAGAGCGTGAAAAACTGCTTGCTGAAAGACTTGCCGAAGCCCTTCGCGCCATGACCGGTTTGGACAGCCAAATCCAGCCGCCTACTGATGATACCGCGTTCTTGAAAGAGGTCATTACGTTTTTCCGCCAGGGACAGTTTGAAATATGGTAACCGTTGATGAAATGTTGAATTGACGCAGTTGCCGAAACACTCGGAATCGGTGTAGAGTCTCTTAGCGCATGAGATCAACATCTGCCGCCGCTATTCTAACCTACCTGGGACTGGCGATTGCGTCACCGGCCATCGATTTGCAACGCCTCGGCCACACCACCCTCATCCCGCGCCATTCCAGTCCCGATGACAAAGGCATGTATGCTGCCGCGATTGATCCGGCGAATGGCTACGCCTACTTTCTCGGGAGCTGGCTTTTCAAATTGGATATAACAGGGAATCTGCCGATGCAGGTCGGCCCCTCGCTCAACATCTCGCAATCCACCTCGCTGGCGATTGATTCCGCTGCCGGTTATCTCTACCAAACTCTGTCCGTCCTGGACCGATACTCCGTCGGCGCAGGAACAAACGCCGTGTCCAGTGCCGGCTCGCTTGCGCTGACCGCGGGAACGGCGCAGGGAGTGCTTATTGACGATTCGGATCCCTACCTCACGAACCATTTCGCGTATGTCCTTTGCAGTGTATCGGGCAATCCTGGCCGCGTGACCAAAGTTGCTCTTGCCACATTCACCGAAGTAGGTTTTGTGTCGCTCGCGTCGGGGGAAACAAACGGAGTTATTGGCCACACCGTGGACCCGAAAAAAGGTTACGCTTATTTCGTGCTAAATGGTGTTGCCAACACCACCAACAGCCCCCGCGTGGTGAAAATCAAAATGACTCCCGGCACAAACCTGCCCGTGTACATCGGCTCGATCGCCCTGGACACCAATAACGTCTTCATTGACGGCGGTTCCATAGACACTGTGCATGGTTATGTCTATTACGGCACCTACGACAGCGATACGAACACGCCGGGCAAGGTGTATAAAGTTAAACTGGAAGAGGGCGATGTGAAACCGACACTCATTGGCCATATCAATCTTCGCGCAGGCGAAGGACGGCTGTCGGCCTCGGTCTGCGACCCGACGAACGGATTCGTTTATTTTGCCAACGACAACACTTATCCCGGCGCTGTTGTGCAGTTGAACATGAACGGAACGAACCTGCCAATCGAAGTCACTTACCTGCCATTACAGGGCGGACCGGACACCAACACGCCGCCCAACGGCATCACCGCCAGCAACACGACCACCAATGCCGACGGCATCCTGCCTTACGGCGAAGTATTTATTCGTTCAGCGGTGTTGGATCCGGTGCGTGGATTTGCTTACCTGGGACAGGACAGCCGGCCAAATCAGATTGTGAAACTCCAACTGGCGCAAATAAATCCCTTTTCTTTAGCAGGCGCAAAAAAGCTCAACAATGGCTCGTTCCAGTTTGGATTCACGAACATCATGGGTGCGCAGTTTAGCGCGTCGGCTGCCACAAACATCTCGTTGCCGCTCAGCAATTGGAGTTCGCTCGGGAGCGTCACGGACAGCCCGCCTGGCCAATACCAGTTCACCGACCCGGGAGCAGCCACCAATTCGTACCGTTTTTATAAAGTCAGGTCACCCTAATCCGGCTATACTTCTCGCTTGAGCGACCAGCCCGCGACTCCACCCAACTCCAGCCAATCCTCGAAACTCCAGGTGTTTTTCCGTCGCCTGACGAGCTTCGTCATTCTATGGGGATTGCTTTTATTGGCATTGTTTTCAACGAACAGGCTCATATCCGATTATCTCCTGCTCGTCATAATCGTTTTTTTGGCCGTGACGGGCCTGGCTGAATTTTATGGCCTTGCCGCCAAAGGCGACCTGGTATGCTTCAAATGGTTCGGCCTCTTTAGCGGTACTCTCTTGTTGGTCGGCACCTTTCTCAACCTCACCGGAAAAGTTGGCACAACCGGCTCGCCCGCCCGAGTGAACGACTTCGAAACCAGCTTCGTTATTTTGTTCGTGCTTGGGCTTTGCCTGCGGCAGTTTTTCTCACGCAGCGCCACCTCCGGCATCCTGGCCATCTCCATCACTCTATTCGGCTTGATGTACGTGCCCTGGCTGCTCAATTTCATTCAGAAAATCAATTTCTTCTGGGGTCTTTCCAGAGCACAAGGGCATCTCTACGTCCTCTACTTCATCGTGCTTACAAAATTTAGCGACACTGGCGCTTATGTGGTTGGCTCGCTGATTGGCCGCCACAAGATGATTCCGCGCATCAGTCCGGCCAAAACCTGGGAAGGCTTCGGCGGCGCGATCCTGGGCTCAGTCCTCGCGAGCGTCATATTTACCGCCTGCGCGCGCGATAAATTGACCGGCATGAACTGGTGCCATGCTATCATTTTGGGAGTGATCCTCAGCATTGGCGCGGTCATTGGTGACTTGATCGAATCCATCTTCAAGCGCCAGGCGGGTGTGAAGGATTCAGGCAGGTTCTTCCCCGGCATCGGCGGCATCCTCGACTTATTGGATAGCTTGCTGTTTAACGCACCGATAATGTATCTGTACCTCAGGCATATCCTAACAAGGCCGGGATGAAATTAAGGAAAATGACTTAACGCAAAGACGCAAAGAACTAAATGAGTTTTTGAGCAAATCGTTTCAGTTCGTCTCCCTTTCCCTTTGCGCCTTTGCATCTTTGCGCCTTTGCGTTAAATCCTAATCTCCGAAATGCGCAACGTTGTCTTGCTCGGCAGCACCGGATCCATCGGCACCAGCACGGTGAAGGTTGCGGAGGACCTACCCGACCGGATTCGCCTCGTAGGCCTTGGAGCTGGCAACAATACCGCGCTGCTTCTTGACCAGGCACTGAAGCATCAGCCGCGGGCGGTTTCCATCACGGACGTGTCCAAGGTGAAGAACCTTCAGGCCGGCTTGAACAACGATACCGAGATTTTTTGCGGGGCCGAGGGCCTCGTAAAACTTGCCACGTTGCCCGAAGCTGACATCGTGCTTATCGCCATCGTTGGCACTGCCGGCCTGCAACCCGCTCTGGCCGCCATCCGCGCCGGGAAAGATATCGCCGTCGCTTCAAAAGAAATTCTGGTCATGGCCGGCGAGATTGTCATGAGTGAAGCGCGCAAGCATGGCGTGAAGGTCCTGGCCGTGGATAGCGAGCACTCGGCCATCTTCCAATGCCTCGAGGGCCGCCCATCCAGTTCCGTGCGCCGGCTCTGGCTCACCGCGTCCGGCGGCCCATTCCGCACCACACCAAAAGCCGAGTTTCCCAGGATCACAGTGGACCGCGCTCTCAAGCATCCGTCCTGGGTCATGGGACGCAAAATTACGATTGATTCCGCGACGCTTTTCAACAAGGGCCTTGAAATGATCGAAGCGCGATGGCTGTTCGACATCGAAATCGAACGGGTTTCGGTAGTGGTCCACCCCCAGAGCATAATCCATTCGATGGTCGAATTCGTGGACGGCTCGATGCTGGCGCAACTCTCAACGCCCGACATGTGCCTGCCCATCCAATACGCTTTGACTTGGCCGGACCGGGCCGCGAGTGAACGTGTCCAAACAAATCTTGCACGCCTTGGCAGTCTTACTTTTGAAGAACCCGATCCGGAACGATTCCCTGCCTTGGACCTGGCGCGCCGGGCCGGCGCACAAGGTGGAACGCTACCCGCGGTTTTGAACGCCGCCAACGAAGTTGCCGTCGAAGCTTTCGTGAACGGCAACATCAACTTCCCCCAAATCTCCGAAACCGTCGCCCGCACGATGGAGGCGCATGAACTCGTAGCCCACCCCACCCTGGAGCAGATTCTCGAAGCCGACGCCTGGGCCAGAAGGGAAGCCGCTTTATGACCCTTTGTTCGATCGGCATCGTACCAGCCTGTGACTTTGGACTCTTCTCCATTTGCCATCTGCCATTGCCATTTGCCATTCCCGGGCGGACTAGTCCTATTCCCCTCGACCCTCGACCCTCTCCCGGCTTTGGACATTGGACTTTGGACTTATTCTTGCTATATTTCCGCGTCCCGTTTTAGGGGTGGTGTGTTAAATTTATGGAATTGTTGAAATATATTCTGATTCTGTTGGAAGTGCTGCTGGTGTTCAACCTGCTCATTTTTGTCCACGAGTTGGGCCACTTCCTGGCTGCCCGCTGGCGCGGCCTCAAAATTGACCGCTTTGCCATTTGGTTTGGGAAAGCCATTTGGAAAAAGAAAATCGGCGGCATCGAATACGTCCTCGGTTCAATCCCTGCTGGTGGATACGTGGCCCTGCCACAAATGGCCACTATGGAAGCCATCGAAGGCAAAGGCGAAAGCTCGGGCAAACCGCTCCCCCCAATTTCCCCTCTCGATAAAATCATCGTCGCCGTCGCCGGCCCGCTGTTTAGTTTCCTGCTCGCCTTTGTCTTTGCAGTCGTAGTCTGGCAGGTTGGACATCCCGTCAACCAGGAAGATAAATCCACTGTCCTGGGCTGGGTCGACCCCGAGGGACCGGCGTGGAAAGCCGGCTTAAGGCCAGGCGACAAAATTCTCGAAGTGGATGGACACCCTGTGAATTCGTTCCTTTCATCATCGCAGGACAGCGTCAAATGGCGGATCATAACCAGCGAGAGCCCTACAATCCGCGTCAAATTTGAGCGGGATCACCATGAGCAGCAACTCGATGTAACCCCGACCAAGCTGCCGACCCGAACCATAAACCTTTTTGGCTGGAAGATACCCATCGAACGAAAGCCGCTTCGACAAATCATGGTTGACTGCCGCCGGAAAGCCATTATCGGACTCGTTGAATCAAACAGTCCCGCTGCGAAGGCTGGACTCAAGAAAGGAGACGAGGTCGTGAAATTGGATGGAAACTCTGTCCTAAGTCCGCACGATATTTTTTCTGCCGAAAGTGCCATGAGCAACGGACCAGTGAAACCGTTGGCCCTCACGGTTCTGCGCAGCGGCACGAATTTCACTTCTACGATTCTCCCCGAAAGACCACTGCCGCTTAAAGGCGATGAGCTGGCGAGCGCCCTGCGATGGGACTACGCTAATGTTCCGGATTTCGACACCACGGATGAGATCGTTCACAAATCAGGCCTGACAAGGGAACAGCTAAAGTCGAGCACGCTACCTGCCACCAGCCCCAAAGCCACTCCGGATCGCGGCGATTTGCCTTCGCTTGGGATTGCCTGGGAACCAGACAGCAGTTCGAAACTCGAATGGCCCAAACCCATGGACCAGATCCGCCACGGCATGGGCCAAATCACAGCCACGCTTGGCGCCGTGTTTTCGCGCCGAGGCGACATTGGCTTGCAGCAACTCGGCGGCCCGGTCATGATTGGACGGCTTTATTTCACGCTGTTCCAGAGTAAAAACGGCTGGCGAGAGGTCCTCTGGTGGAGCGTGGTCATCAACGTCAACCTGGCGCTTCTTAACATGTTGCCTTTTCCTGTGCTTGACGGGGGCCATATCGTGCTGGCGCTGCTGGAGGTCATCCGGCGCCGACCCGTCAGCGCCGTGGTCCTGCAATATGTGCAAACGGCGTGCGCGGTGCTCCTCATTGGGTTCATGTTGTTCCTGACCTTTTTCGATACTAATTCCCTGCTCCACGACAGCCGCCAAACTCAGGAAATCTTTGCCCCGCGCAAATGAGTTCTTACTTCCTCTACTCCCGCCGCCGCACTCGCGAGGTGGTCGTAGGCGACCCTAACCGCGGGGGTGTGATCATCGGCGGTGATCATCCGGTGGTGATCCAGTCCATGCTCACGTGCGACACCATGGATACCGCCGAGTGCGTAAAACAAACCCTTGAACTTGTTGCCGTCGGCTGCCAGATCGTCCGCATCACCGCCCCTACGGTCAAAGACGCCTCCAACCTGCAGATGATCGTCGCTGAACTGCGCCGGCAAAATTGTTGGGTGCCCATTGTTGCGGACATCCATTTCAAGCCCGAAGCAGCGATGGAAGCCGCCAAGTGGGTCGAGGTAGTTCGCATTAATCCCGGCAACTACGCGGATTCCAAGAAATTCGCCATCAAGGAATACACCGACGAGCAATATGCCGCTGAGTTGACGCGTATCGAAGCAAAGTTCACCCCTTTGGTGAAGCTCTGCAAAGAGCTTGGCCGCGCCATGCGCATCGGCACCAATCACGGCTCGCTGAGCGATCGCATTATGAATCGTTTCGGCGATACGCCGCTTGGCATGGTCGAGAGCGCTTTGGAATTTGCGCGCATCGCTCGCAAAAACGATTTCCACAATTTCAAGTTCTCGATGAAATCATCCAATCCCAAGGTGATGATCGAATGCTACCGTCTGCTCGTGGCGCGATTGGAACAGGAAGGGCCTGATTGGAATTATCCGATTCATTTGGGAGTAACCGAAGCGGGCGAAGGCGAGGATGGCCGTATCAAAAGCGCAATCGGCACCGGCTCTCTTCTTTGCGACGGCCTCGGCGATACCATCCGGGTCTCTCTGACCGAAGATTCCCCTCGCGAAATCGAGGTCTGCCGCGATCTCCTGGCCCAGGTTCCAAAACTCGCCAACGTCCCATCGTCCTCGCCTGCCCGCCGTAGCTTTAGCGAAGGAGGGTCCTCGATCTTTAACCTCCAACCATCCTTCGACCCCTTTACCTTCGAACGCCGTCACACCCCCAAAATCGAACTTGCTGAGGGAGTCTCGTGCGGAGGCGAACAAACCGTCCGTGTAGTAGTCACCCGCGCCGCCTGGGATAAGCTCGCTCCCAAGATCAGCCCGAACGCGGACGTGAAGCCCGAGGCTGTCTATGAAGATCTGAACATATTCGAAGCCGATCCAACCAAAGATTTCGACATCAACTGCGATACGCAGCTCATCACGGTTAAGGACGGTGTGCCTTTGCCGCCCATCACAGCATTCCGATTGCTGGCCGCGAGACTAAAACGCCTGGGCCGCAACAATCCAATCCTGTTGAAGGATTGCCTCGACTTCGAGCCGGTGCCACTCGAACCGAAGATCGCTCTGTTACGAGCGTCAGTGAATCTGGGAGCACTTTTAGCCGACGGCATAGGTGACGCGATTCTGGTGCGCGGCGAATCCGGCGCCGGCCAATCTCTGCGCCTCTCCTACAACATTCTCCAGGCCGCCGGCTGCCGGTCGTTTAAAACCGACTTCGTGGCGTGTCCTTCCTGTGGCCGCACGCTCTTTAATCTGCAAACCGTGACCGCCCGCATCAAAGTCCGCACCCAACATCTCAAGGGAGTGAAGATCGCAATCATGGGTTGCATCGTGAACGGCCCCGGCGAGATGGCCGATGCCGATTTCGGCTACGTCGGCGGCGGCCCCGGCAAGATCAACCTTTACGTCGGCAAGACTCCAATAAAGTTCAGCATTCCCGAAACTGAAGCCGTGGATCGCCTGGTGGACCTGATCAAAGAACACGGCAAATGGGTCGAACCCCGCTCGGAGCAGATGGCTGAACTTTCAACCGCTCGTTGAGGGCGGCAGGAGCGCGGCCTTTAGGCCGCTTCACGCTGGACAATGCAAACCACGTCCGCGTTTTTATGGCGTTCCTTTGCAAATCGGAAGTTGAAGCGGCCTAAAGGCCGCGCTCCTGCCGCGTCTTCTTAGGATCTGAGCTTTAACCCAAAGCCGCGCTCCGCCCCTTCGGAATCCGCCCGAGATGAAATATAAGAAAACCGTGCAGAAACTGCTGCAGTTCCAGTCGTTGCGCTTTGCTGAGCTGAATTCGCGCTAACATTGGCCATTCGTTGTTCGTAAGTGCCTTCACGATCTGCCGCGAGCCGGCACTCAGACGCGTTTTATCTAAATCGGGCGCCAATCCTAATTCTCTAACAAGCTTGAGTTCGAAAGCAAAAATCCCGATTGCCTTGCTGTGAGCGTCCGAAGTTGGACTTTGGATTTTGGACTTTGGACTTTGGACTACCAACTTCAGCATCCCACTCATCACATCGAACACGCCCGGTATTGTCGCCTCTATTTCGGTCGCCTGTTCGACCAGCGCCGCGCAGTAACAAACCTGCTGCAAGCACGCCAATTCCTGCCGTAACAGAGGATAAGTCTCGCGCAAACTCACTTCCCGCAGAGCATGCAGTTCCGAACAGCGACTCCGATTGAAACTGAAATCCGCCAGATAAAACAAATCCAGCTTTCCTCGAAATGGCGACTTAGGCCGGCGCGCTCCTTTTGCAACCGTCGCCAATCGGCCCAGATTCGGCGTCAACCAATGCACAATCAGGCTCGTCTCGGTTAGCGGCCGCGTCCGAAGAATCAAGCCAGTTGCACTCTCGATCATATATCAAGTAGCAGCCGAGGTAACGAGGCTCTAATTTAGAGGGCGGAGATCAGGAGCCAAAAGTCAGAGTCTCGTCACCTCGGCTGCTACCAGGCCGAGCCTCTTTCGCCAAGAACGCCGGATTACTCGGAGATCACGGAAATTGTAAATCGTAAATCGTAAATCAAAACTTCGCGGTTATTGCCGGACGGACGGCACCAACACTCCCGCCGGCCCAGCCACCGGCGCCAACTGCCGTACTACATCAGGCACGTGTTCCGGTGCGATTGAGCCTAAACTGACGATGTATTTGATGCCATCAGCAACGGACATTTGCAGTTTCCTCACTTGGTCTTCCGGGACCATCAACAGAAACCCGGACGTGGGATTGGGTGTTGCCGGCACAAAGACGCAAATCAGATTCTCATTGGTTCTGGCTCGAATCTCCTTGGGTTGTTCACTTGTGATAAAGCCCAGCGAATAGGTTCCTGCACGCGGAAACTCCACAAGAACCACTGTCCGAAAAGAAGTCTTGCTGCCGGATGAAAACGCCTCATTAACCTGCTTCATTGCTCCGTAGATTTTGTTGAGTAAGGGCACCTTCAAAAGCGCGCCATCCACCCATTCGATAAGCTTCTTCCCAAAGTAATTTCGCGCCAGCAAACCCACAAGGCACACGATGATCAACGCCATCACCAGAGCCACGAGCTTCCAATAGAATAACATCTCCCCGCTGCCGTCCACATTCGAGTGCGTCCATCGCTTTGGCAGCCAAATCAGCAGCGTGTCTGTGATATTGGCCACCCCATTGAAAAGCCAAATCACCACCGCGACTGAAATGATGGCGGGCAGCACAATGGCCAGGCCTGCCCAAAAGTTGGCCTGCCACAGCGCAAACAGGTTTTTTTTCACCCGCCTAATCTACCGCATCAGCCAAGTTGCTCAAGGCAAACAGTTAACGCAGGCGCAGAAGCAAAGGAGCGCAGGACGGGGCGGGGACGGCTGGTCCTCGCTTCTGCAGCACCCATCCTTCGCTTCAACTTTCAGTTTGCGATTATTGCAGTGCGCCGTTAAATTCTGGGGCATGACCGTGGCTGAAAACAAATTCCTGAAGGAAGCCATTAAGCAAGGGCTTCGGATGCAACATCGGTTTTCAGCCAAACCGGTTTTGGCGCGTACGGGAAGGGGATATTTGAAAAGCGAGGGCGTAACAACACTTCAGCGCATCAAGGCTGGGATGAAATAATCCAAGCTTGCGGACGGTCATGGCGGGGCCGGTTAAGAATTGGCTGCAAGTCGCAAGAGCCTGTGCTCGGAGTCCTCCGAGTCCTCGGACTCTTGACTTACCCTGCGGCACATGAGAGCGTTCTATGGTGAGTAAGGCCGAAGAAATCTACCATAAAGTGCAGGCACTGCCCGATACGACCCAGCGAGCCGTATTGCAGATGGTCGAGTCGCTCGCCGGCAATGGCACTCAGGCTGGAGCCCATCCTGGTGGCCGTTTAGCGCAGGAATTCGACAGACTGGTGGAGATCTGGCGACGGGAAACCGGATACTTTTCCTTCATGTCGCAGCGAGCTTTGCACCCAGCGTATCAGCGAATCATTGGCATGGGTTGGGCTCTCGTACCGCTCTTGCTGTTGGAGCTTCAACGGCAGCCGGACCATTTCTTATGGGCCCTGGAGGCGATCACAGGCGAGAAACCCGCTGGAGGCATGGATACCTTGCAATCAGCAGCCGGCGCGTGGTTGGAATGGGGACGCGAGCGGTCTCTTGTGCGCCAACGTTCACAGCTTGGCTAGATCGCATTGCTGTCTTAATCGTTCCAGCAGCCTGTCTTCTTCTCGCTTCATTTTTTTTCTCTGTACGGGATTCTCGTCGTCAAACCCGAGCAAATGGAGCAATCCATGGATGATATAGCGAGCCATTTCGGCCTGCCAGGTGGTCCGGAACCTTTTCGCTTGCGCCACTGCTTCATCAACGCAAACAAAAATCTCGCCGTGAAGGAAATTCCCTGCGTGGCCATCGCGTTCGCTATAATCAAAGGTGATCACGTCCGTGGACCCTTTATGCCTGTGAAAGCTCACGTTTAAACGTGAGATTTCCTCCTCGTTGACGAAGCAAATAGAGATGTCGTATTGCGCTATCCCCAGCAAATCTCTCAACAGCGTAGTCACCGCACGCCGCAGATGACGCAGATTTACTGCTCGAATCCGTTGCCGGTTTTGGATGTTGAGTGCCAATGCGATTTTACAAGCCTACGAACAAATTCACGCCAGCATATAACTCATTTAGTTTTACCATTTAACCCACTGGTCCAGAGCTGCCCAGCAGCAACCTATTCCTCTATGCCCGAATGCGAAGAGCGGGGCCTCGCACGGTGTTCTTCGTACGCCGCAATAATCCGCTGCACCAACGCATGGCGCACGACGTCTCGCCGGGAGAACTCGACGATCGCGATGCCTTCGATGTGCTTGAGAGCGCGGTGCGCCTCAAGCAGGCCTGAGTTTTTGTGCGGCGGCAGGTCAATTTGCGTCTCATCGCCCGTAATTACCGCTTTAGAATTGATGCCCAGCCTGGTGAGGAACATGAACATTTGTTCGGTGGTCGCGTTCTGCGCCTCATCGAGAATGATGAAAGCGTGATTCAGGGTACGACCGCGCATGTAAGCCAATGGAGCAATTTCGATCGTGCCGCGCTCCGTATGCTTTTGCAGTTCCTCGGCAGGAAGCATATCGTGCAAGGCATCGTGTAGCGGCCGCAAGTAGGGCATAATCTTCTCGTAGAGGTCGCCGGGTAGAAAGCCTAGGGCTTCGCCAGCCTCCACCGCAGGTCGCGTCAGGACAATGCGCGAAACTTCTCCCTGCTTTAATGCAGCAAGAGCCATCGCCACGGCTAGATACGTCTTTCCCGTACCGGCCGGCCCGACTCCGATAGTCACATCATGCCTGCGGATGGCATCCAGGTAATGCTTTTGGCCGACCGTTTTCGCCGTCACTCCGGGTTTTTTGTCGGACGTCTGAATGCGGTCGGACATGATGTCCTTCAGGGCCGTTACCCCCTCATGCTTGACGATATTTAGGGCATGGGAGAATTCCCGGTTGCGGACGGGCGTACCCTGCTGAAGTGAATTCTGCAGGAGCAAAAAGAGCTGCTTGGCCCGTTCAATGGCGTCGGCCTGGCCCTCGAGCTTGATCCATCCCTCCCGCGATGTGGCTTTCACGCCTAACTGATGATCGAGGGCCTGAAGATTGCGCGGGTCGTTATTGTAAAGCTGCTGCGCCAGCCGCGCGTTTTCGAAATGGAGAGTTTCAGTCATTTCAATGCCGCCCTTAGTTGATCCGCCAAATCCTTCATCGCCTGCGAGACGACCGTTGTCTGCGCCAACACCGGCATGAAATTGGTGTCTCCAAGCCAGCGCGGGACGATATGAATATGGAGATGACCGGCAATTCCAGCACCGGCGACCTTGCCCAGATTTATGCCTATATTGAACCCATCAGGCTTCATTACGCGGGTCAGGGCATTCTGGCATCTGCGGCTTAGTTTCATCAAATCCCCCAACTCTTCATCGGTTAGTCCGTTGAGGTCGCCCGCTTGCTTGTATGGCACCACCATGAGGTGTCCGCCAGTGTAAGGATAACTATTCAAAAGGGCGTAGCAGGTCCGATCGCGGGCGATGACGTAATTGGCCTCGTCATCATTGGACTGAGCAATGCGCGTGAACAAGCTTTCTGCCTGCTCGGCTTTTGGCGCTAAAATATACTCGATTCGCCACGGGGCGTGCAGTGCGTCCATCGGCAAACAGTAGTAAGACAGGCGGATATTGTCAAAAGCAGGCTCCTCTTGGCAGCCGCGTTACACCCATTGCCACTTCGTCTTTCACTTTGTCTTTCACTTTGTCTGCCTTCGACAAATGGGGGGAGAGTGATAGACAAAGTGAAAGACGAAGTGGACCAGGCAGCCTCACCCCTTGCCCGCCAACTCCGTCTGCTCCGCCAGCTTACCTTCGAGAAAGACTCGAATGCGGTTGAATTCCTGGCTCGCCTCTTTGCACAGGCCCGGAGCAGTCGTGAGCTTATTGTTCGCCCCCTGGGCTTCGAGTTCCCGAAGCATCGGCACTAGGCGGCGCATGCCGCACGTGGCGCTTGCTCCTGCACAACTATGAGCTAAACGGCGCACTTCCTGGACCGAGTTGGCCGCAACCGCCGCTTCAAGCTTCTGGATCTGCTCGGAGGTCTGGCTAAGATAAAGCGTCACCAATTCGCGCAACTGCTCCGGATCGCCATCCGTAAAATCATTCAACCGATCCATATCCACCGGCGGTGCTATTTCTTCAGTCAATGAGTTTGGATTTCCATTCGCTGAACCGTTGCCCGCAGCTCCGTGCCCGTTCGGTGCGATACTGGCGTTGGAGCTTGAATTTTGGAGTTTCTCTGGTGTTTGGTTTTTGGTGTTTGGTGTTTCCACCGCGGTCGTCCGCTCTTCCTGCATTCCTGCCGTAGCCACCGGTCCCCACTTCTCCACCATAGCCCGGATATCCTCCAATCGAACCGGCTTGGAAATGTAGTCCTCCATACCCACCGCCAGGCACTTCTCGCGATCGCCTTGCATCGCGCTGGCCGTCATTGCAATCACCACTATCGAGGCTTTGTAATTGGGAAATTTGTCCCTCTGCTTCTGCCTCTCTCGAATGATGCTCGTAGCTTCGAGGCCGCCCATTTCCGGCATCATCAGGTCCATGAAAATCAAATCGTAAGACTGGCGATCCAGAGCAGCGAGGGCTTCCTTGCCATTGGATGCAACATCCGCCCGATAACCCATCTGCTGGAACAGCCGTAGGGCCACCTTTTGATTAATTACATTGTCATCGCAAACCAGCACCCGCAGGGGCAGCCGCGCGGCGAGTGTCGGGTCGAGCTTGGTTGCGGCCGGCGTCTTCTTCTCGACCGCCTGCGCGCCGGAAATCACGCTCACGAGCACCTCGTGCAGGTGCGCCGGCTTTATCGGTTTTGTCATGTAACAAGCGAACGAAGCCCAGGTAAATTTCGGATCATCCGGGCGGATGCGCATTGAGCTGAGCAACACCAGCGGCATCTTCGCGCCGCTCGGCAGTTTGCGGATCTCCTCCGCCAGCATCAGCCCGTCCATCCCGGGCATCTGCATATCCAGAATCGCCAGATCGAATTGCTCGCCGCCG
>PSRM01000316.1 GCA_003176045.1 Verrucomicrobiota bacterium
CCGACTACGCCAAAGCCGTTTCCTACACTCAGCGCGGCGCGCTCCGCAGCAATACACCCTTCAAGGTTAGGCCGATGATTACGTCTTCTGGAAAACATACTCGTCTCCTTGCGTGCGTGCGAGCAGGCGCTTCGCATGACGGAGGCGCTGCTCAACTTTCTGTAATGCCTGACTTGATACCAGCCAGTCTTTCATGTGCTGCCGCTTCTGTTCTCGCGTCGGTTTGGCGGGCAGACTCGCAACGACTGCCGCGTGCTGTTTCTCAAGCTGGGCATACTCCGCCGCCAAGCTGGAAATACGCTCCTGAAGTGCCTGCGGGTAACGAGTGCTCATAAGACGCAATCGGCCTAACGTTGGCGCTCAGGCAGCGCGGGCCAAGCGCGCCCGATATGGAACAACACGGGAATCCCGCGCTTGCCTGCAGCGCCCGTTTTAGGCGACTTTTGTGTGCTCATACCAGTAGGCGTCTAATGCCAGGCTCGCCTGTGCGTCGTCAGCCAAACCATCTCCATGCTCAACCATGAACTCTAGAAACCGCCGAATGGCTTGAGCTTGTCGAGTTGAAAAATTCTCGAACCTGGAAAGCGCCCGCTTATCTTTCGGTTTGTTTGTGTTCGGTGCGAGCGCGTAAATCGTAAAATCACTCGATGCGGAACCGGACGTGCGGTAATGCCGGAGCGACCACACCATGTAGGCGGCGATGTAGTAACGAAAGCTCTCAGGGCATAAGTGAGACAAGGCGGACGGATACTGCTCAATATCCGTATCTGGGACATCCTGCCATCGCTTCTCCGCATCACGAGCACGAGCAGCTCGACGCGCTGAATCCGGACCGCAGCGATCAATGATATCGGCCTCGTGGAGCGTCGTGTCACCTCGCGCCACCCCAGAAAACGCCGCAGTAATCTCAGCGATGATCTCGTCTCGGAGAACGTCGTTCATGGTGTGAAGTCGCCTAACGACGCGCATCACTGGCGGCGCGCCCATGATCTCCGATATGAAACACAGACGCTATCGCGCCGTCCAGTGAATGCGTCGGGTTAGTCGGGTTAGAGCCGCGACTTCGTTCCGTTGAGGTTTGCATATTTCTCCAGCCAGGGCTTCGGGTCATCGCCCAGGTTTTCTCCCGTTAGTTTGCGCAGGTGCTGGATGACAGCTCGCTGGTTGTGCGTTCGGACTCGATCCAGAATTTCCCACGAATCTCTGAGGACGGCGGGGTCTGTTTTCTGTGGGGGATCGCGCCATGGAGGGGAACTGGCCCACGGAGTTAATTGCTTCAGCATTTGGGCGACTTCGGTAATATTTGTTCTCGTCACACCGATCCGCCCCAGACTATCGCATAGCTCCGATCCATTCCGACAGGTGGCGACCCACATATCGATCCCTTGGCTTTTCTCCTTCAGGCTACGGACTCGCCAAAGGTAAGCGCCCGACGCAAGTAACAGCGCAAGCCCCATGAGGCAGATTATTCCTTTGTAGGGAGGCTTCGTCATACGGCTCTAACGTAGGAGTTCAGCTAAAGTCGCGGGAGGCGACCGTGGCTCGCACGAGGGCTTTCGAGAGTTCTGGCGAGCCGATTCGCAAAGCGGCCAGCGACTTGAGCTGTAACGACTGGTTCTGCTTAAGTGCGCTTGTTTCCACGTTCATACCATAACACCCAAAGTTCCCCAAAGTTCCGAGAAGCCGATTTAGTCGAAGTCAGATGAGATTTCCAATCTGCTGGAAGTCAGTGGTACGGGAGGTTGGAAACCTGCGCCTTCGGACCTACGGGCATGGAGTGATCGCCACCGATCGATAAAATTGTTGCAGGGCGGAGTTGGAGACGGTGATGCTCCAGAGACCACTGTTGGTGGTGGCCACGTTGGTGCTGCCGGGCAGGGCGATCCAGGCGCCGCCGACGACATTGGAGTTGCCGACCACATAATACCCGGCCTGAGGCGTGCCCTGGAAGGTCAAGGTGAAGGTATTGTCGGCATTGGCGGTGATGCCCAGGAGGAGGTTGGTCTGGCTGCACGTCACAGTGGATTGAACGATTTGCTGAAGATTATCGCTGCTCCCGAGAAATGAGGTATCGCCAACGTACTGGGCGGCGATGGTATTCGTGCCTGCGGAACCAAAGACCATGGAGGCGCTGGCGCTGCCGCTGACCACGGCGTTGGTGCTGAATGGCGCGCCGTTGGCCGAAAAAACAACATTGCCACTGGGAGTGGCCGACCCTGTGACCGCGGTTACAGCCGCGGTGAAGGTCACATTGGAGCCGGTCCCTGAGGGATTCTGCGATGAGGCCAGCGAAGTTGCCGAGGTCGCCATTACCGCGGTAACGGAGTAATCATAACTCCCATTCGCCACATCATTCCCATTATAGCCTTTCACGTGCAGATACCAATTTCCGGTCGAATTGGGGACCGTGGCCAGTGTGCCTGAGGACCATTGCGGTTCCGAACCGGACCAGGTGTGACTCGGCGAAGTGTCCCAGGCGTAGCGATAGTATTGGATCGTGCCGTCACCAAAGTCTCCTTCCGCCATCCAGCTCACGGTCCCGGTCACCGGCGGATTGGTCTGATCGGGCGTCAGGCTTCCTGTTCCGGGCGGCATGGACAAAGTCCAAACGGTATTGGAATTCTGCTGACCGGTGAGGTTATTCCAATTGCCGCGGCTCTGGCTGTTGTTGTCGCGCGCCTCGATGGTGTAGGTGTGGGCCGTATTTGCCACCAGGCCGGTGTCGCTGAATGAGGTGGCCGTCACCCAGCCCGAAATGCCTGCCCCATCCCGATAAGCCTGCACACCAACATCTCCGCGAATGTAACCGTTTGCGCCGCCTGAACTGATGCCGGTGGTCGCTTCCGTCGCGCCGTTGGCGATGTTCACCCCACGGTCCAGGGGAATCGTCCAGGCCAGATTGACCTGATTGGTCCCGGCCACCGTCACGCTTGAGAAGCTCGGATTTACGGGCGCAACATTATCCACGTAGATGTCATAGTAACGGGCGTAATTGCCGGAATCGGACCAAGTCCAGCCTCCAGCCGAACCACTGTTCTGGAAGGAGGTACGGCCCGATTTGCTGACGGCGAAAAGATGGAAGCGACGATGCCCGGTCACTCCTGTCTCTTCATGAGACCAGCTCGTGCTGGTCGGGCTGTCGCTCACATCGGCAAAATTCGAGTCGCCGGCGATGCCATAGCCCCATTGGAATTGCATCGTGCGCCAGTACGGAACAGGCGAGCCGGAGTTGATGCCGGAGGTCCCGCTGATATCCACGGTCGTGTCGTTCCCGTAATAGGAACCGGCGTTTACCGGCGAACTTGTGGTATAGACGGCGGAGGGCGTGATGGTCGGATACCATCCATCCTGCTCATAACCTACGCTGAAGCCGGTGTAGCGGTCCGGTTGCATATAGACGCTCGGTTCGACCTGATGAAAATCGGTGCCGTGATGAAGACTGATCACGCCGGAGGCGGCGGACGTGCCGTTGTGAACCTTGAATAACACACGGTTCCATCCACCCGACATTCCTGTTGGGCGGAATCGGTCCTGGTCCCAGGTCAACCCTCGCGCCGCGTTATTATCGGCAATGAGAGTTCCATTGAGCCAGATGCGGTTGCCGTCATCTGAACCGACGCCCCATTGCGGGCCTGCTCCAGAGGAGACCGCCTGGACCCAGCCGAAGGCGTACCCATCGCAGTTGTTGCAGTTGTTGTTTCCGTTCATTCCTGCATTGCCCTTGAAATCAAGGAAGTTCGAGAGAGTGGCAGCGCCGCAGTCGCCGGTTTGAACCCGGTACGGCACATGGCCGCCATAGAGATTGTTCGCGAAATAGTTGCCATGAGTCGTGTCAATGGCGCCGTACACGTACAGACCGTTTTCGCCAAATGGATTGCTAAACCCGAACCCGACCGTCGAGACGCCCGCCGTGTTCCCGAACCCGCCGAACACAACCCAATCATTGAGATAGACCCACTTGTCGCCATACATATGAATCTCGCGACCGGCGCTTGGGGCAGAGCCGCAATTGCTGCCGCAAGTTGCGGTGCTGTCCTCGTTGGCGTTGCGGTAGATGCCGTTGAACTGATAGACGTCGGGCACCTCGGCATCTTTGATGGATTGCCAGCTACAGGTGTGGGCGCAATCGTTCCAGGTGGAGGTTTCGCCGGTCAGGCTGCCCGCTTGGCTGCGATAGCGCATGGTCAGAATGGTCGCAGCCTGCGAGGCGTCATTGACCCAATCCATGTGGATGTAGCCGCGGCCATTCCAGACGAATCCGCAGTTGAAGGTCATATTAAAGCCGCGCGTCGTGCAGTCGGTGTAACGGCTGAAGATATACCAGTAAGTGCCGCAATCGCCGGTCGTCGCCCACGTTCCGCCGAAGCTGGTCGGGTTGATGTCCTTGTTGCCCCACCAGCCGCCGGAAAGGGAAGTGCCGGGCAAATCCACGGTGATCGGCACTGACAGCGTGTCGCCGAACCATTCCACGCCTTCCTTCACCATGCGCCAGGCAAACGTATAAGTGCCTTTGGTCATCGGCGCAGTGCAATCGAAGGTAAAAGTAACGTTTGCTCCGGGGTTGATTGGCGAGGATGGCAGGTTCACGCGGCTGAATCCCCAGGTCGTGTTATCCTGCGGACTCTGCGAGCCGAGCCGATAAGGATTGGACCCGCCGCTGCTCCAGGCGATGGTGCCGCTGTTGTTCATCGTCACCGTGGCGGTAAATACCTGACCCGTCAGCACGGCTGTGGGCATGCTGGCGTTGACGTAGGTCGAGTCATTGAAGGAGTTGGCCGTCACGAGCAGCTTCGCGGTCATGCCCGCAGTATTTCCGTTGAAAGTGTCTAAATCGCAATTGCCCGAGATGCCCCCAATGGCGCCGGAGTCACTCACCTGCCAGCACGACCACGTGCCCCATGGACTGCAACTGCACGGCGACCCGCACGGATTGCCGGTATAAAGGTTCTGCCCGTTATAATTAGCGATGAACGGAATCCAGCCCGTCACGGTGCTGTTGAAATGGCTGGCGTTACATTCGCTGACATAAATCGTGGGAGTCACTTTCAGCCCGGCGGATTTGGCGTCGTTGACGATGCCGTTGCACCATTGATTGGCCCAATCCGAGTAGCTGCTGGCGCCCGTCACACCGCTAAACACCTCGAAATCGAGCATCGGCATCAGCGTCTTGCCGTCTGCTTTCACATAGGGACCCGCCACACTCCAGAAATGGCTCACCTCAGAACTGGGGCTGTTGAGGTTCGGGTGCGCAAAATCATATGCGCCCATATAGACCCCCGCTGACTTGCCATTGTTCTGGTTGTAGGCAAAAGAGGAGTCGTTGATGCTTACGCCTTCGGTCGCCTTCGCGTATGCGAACACAACTCCGCTGCCCTTCACACTCGACCAGTTAGGGGAGCCCTGATAGGAGGAGACGTCAATGCCGAGCGGCCGCTGGGCCAACGCTGAGGGAATCAGCAGGAAGACCCCGAGAAGCGGCGTGAAACGTGAAACGTGAAACGTGAAACGGAAACTGGTTACTGGATACTGGATGCTGGATACTGGATTCTCGGTCCTGTCCTCTGCCGTCTGTCCTCGGTTCTCTGTCCTCTGATTTCTGTCTTCTGTCCTTTGCTTTCTGTCTTGTCGTCTGGTTCTCATGGCATTCAGGTTCAGATGGAAGCCACTTCTTGCGCCGGGCGCGGAATGAGGGAGAAGTGGCTTTACTGGAGGGAATTGTGCCCCTTTCGGCGGGATGTGTCAATACGTTTTTTGCGGAGCCAGGACGGCCTCGTCCTGGCAAGTAGGGCAGGCTTTCGAGCCTGCCGGTGAGAGCGGCTTTCCAGCCGCCCGGACGATCGCCGGGCTAAAAAGCCCGGCTCACCGGCAGCCTGGAAAGGCTGCCCTACTGCGCACTCAGAGAGCGCTCCGCGGCGCCCTGTTGAACTGCTTGAATCATCTGGGCCAACAGTGAAGCCAATTTTTTGCGCCTGGACCCGATCAGCAGACCGAGGCCCGTTCGGTGCCGAAGCCTCTCCCGGTGAGCGAGTTTGCGGTTACAATCTGAACTTCCATAAGCCTTGAGGCGGAGCGTAGCGCCGCTTTGGGGAAAGGAAAAGAGCAAAGGAAGTGAAAGAATCTACTTCAGAAAAGTCGCGTCAATTTGCTCCGTTTGCATTCTTTGTGTTCTTTGCATGCGGTTTCTTTTGCATTTACATATAGGCGCAATGCTCGCTAACGCGCTTCTTGCACTGACACGGGTCCCGATCGGTTTGGCAGCTCTGCCCATTTTGGTGGCCAGCCTGACCTCAGCCTCCGGCGATACGAACGCACTCGCTCAGGATAAGATTCTGAGCCCACGGGATTTCCACGGCATCCAAACGCAAGTTGAAACACTTCGCGGCAAGAAATTCCTGCACCCAGTTCCGGTGTATTTGATCTCAAAGAAGGAACTGCGTGCCATCTCTGAGCGAGACCTGGAAAAGGATTTCCCCGGTCCAAAACTTCAGGCCCATGAAGCGCTCCTTGCCTGGCTGGACTTCATCGCTCCCCATACGAGCCTCAAGACCGTTTACGGCGATTATTCGGTGGACCAAATCGCCGGCCTTTACGACAGCGACGCCAAGGAAATGGACATCCCCGCCTCTTTGAGCGGCAGCGCGGGCTCCGGCAAACGGTCAGCGGAGAAGAAGCTCGAGGCAATCTCCTCCCAGATCGAAGACAGCACCCTGGCTCATGAATTTACCCATGCGCTGGAGGACCAGTATTGGGCAATTGACGATCCCAAGGACCATGACTTTAAGGCCTCCACTGATCGCGGGACCGCTCACAGTTTCATCTGCGAAGGATCGGCCACTCGTCAAATGATCGAGGTCTTGCCTGCCCAGTTGAGCCGCGGGTCACCGGACAGCTATTTCGCTGTGTGGAACTTGATTCATTCCGCGTCAGGTGAGTTGGCACTGAACTGCGTGCTAAAAAGCTCCTGGAAAAAATCAGATGCTCTGGTCTCCGGGGTGCCCGAGACGCTGGCGAGATCCGAAGCAATGCCCTACTCGTTTGGCTATAGCTTCTGCGCCGGCGCCATGCGCAAATGGGGTTTGGACGGGCTGGACTATGTTTACGGTCATCCACCGGCCAGCAGCGCGCAGGTGATGCACCCGGAGAAATATTGGGTGTGGCGCCAGTGCCCGGTGCAGATTTCGCTGCCGGATAATTTGGCCGGAGGCTGGACGCAAATCAGCCTCGACTGCGTTGGCGAGGCGGACCTGGCAGTGCTTTTGGGCTGCCAGATCGGAAACCTCAACCGCGGGCTGGAGCTTGCGCGTGGTTGGGATGGTGACCACGTGGCCTTGTATGAACAGACGGGTGGACACCGGCTTGTGGTCTGGGCCTCTTCCTGGGCGTCAACCAACGCGGCCGGACGGTTCGCAGGGGCGTGGCTCAAGGAGCGACAACTCGCCCATCAAGCTGTGGTGACCAGCAACCGTAATGGGCGAATTGATTGGGAGAGCCCGGACGGGCGGGTGGGATTCATCCGACGGGCAGGAAGGCATCTCGTGGTGCTCGAGACCGATCAGCGCGAACAAATGCACGAAGCCGAAGCGCTTGTCCGCGAAGTTACATTCACTGAACCAGCCGAAAAGAGCGTCCGCGCTGCCGCCAACAGTCCGCTGCGCCGGTTCAATCCGGTTTGGTCATGGCAAAAGGACGGTGACTTCACGGTGAGTCGCTCGCTTGGAGGCCTGCTCTCCCGTCACGATCGCAACAGCATAGGGAAGGCAGACACTCTTCTGCTCGGCGGCCTGGCGGAACGGCGTCGCACCGACTCGTTTCATAAATGGCAAGTGGGGGCCGGCCTGGTTGCCAAACACGAATCGGAAGCCCGTCGCGGAACAACGAAAACCACCTGGCTGCCCTGGGGCGTCCTGGCCAGTCACTCTTCAGCCCGGCTTCCCCAAACACCTGACCGGGTAATCACACGCACCAGCGTTCTCTGGGGAATTGCTGCCACTGCCACGGCGACTGAACCCGGTACGCGCTCCATCCACATCCTTCCCTTCGGCCTGTTGTTTCGCCGTGCAACCGGTCCAGGTGAATCCTCCACTTACATCCTGGGCACCGGCCCTTCGCACCATGGTTCGACCGCCCGTTTCCGAGTGCTCGGGATACCCCTCTGGTCCTCCCGCCCGGGAGCGCGGGCATCCTGCCCGCGAGAGCAGCCGGTTCAGACACGCGGGCAGGATGCCCGCGCTCCCAGGGGTGGGGACGGCCTCGTCCCCGCCTTCCCTACTTCAGTTTTGAAGACATTTGTGGCACTAGTCCGTTCGTGATAAGTATTTGAACACGAAAACCCTGCTATTCGTATATTTCCTGCTGGCGCTCCTCTCCAGCCGCACCGCTTCAGCCAAAGAGTGGTTCGTGCGTCAGGCGGAGCCGACGGCCGCGGACACACCTGACGGCTCCGCGGATCATCCGCTGCGCACGATCAACGCCGCGGCGCAACTCGCCCAGCCGGGTGATGTGGTGACTGTGGGTGCAGGCATTTATCACGAATGGGTTTCCCCTGCCCGTGGCGGCGACGCAACGGCGCCAATTCGATATCGCTCGATTCCAGGGCACGCCGCCATCGTTCGCGGAACTGATGTGCTCGAAGCCCAGTGGCAATCGGTGTCCAATGCGCCCGGCGTCTTCACCACGCCCCTGCCTCAGCCGGCATTTATCTTCGGCAACCCTTTCGCCGGCCCCAGGGAGAGCAAGCGCAACGCGTTGGTGTTCGTTAAGGACCAGCCGCTCTCCCAGGCAACCAATCGGCAACAGCTCGTCCAAACGCCGGGCAGTTGGCTGGCGAGTGACGACGCTCAGGAGTTGCTCATCCATCTCGAGGGCGCCACCGTCCCCGCGCCTGGCGCGATTGAGATCACGACCCGCGACCGCATCTTCGCGCCTCATCGCCGCGGTCTGAGCTACATCGACGTCGAGGGTTTCGTTTTCGAGCGCTGCGCGACGCGGCCCGGCTGGCCGCAGTTGGGCGCGCTCAGCACCCGCACCGGCATTCATTGGACGATGCGCAACAACATTGTGCGCTATACCACCGGGAAAGGCATAGACTGCGGCAGCGAAACGTGGGACCCCGAGTCGCTGAGCGCGACCGATCCACAGGACAAGCGTATCCTCATTGGCGGGCATCACGTCGTCGAGGGCAACCTCATCACCGACAATGCCCAATGCGGCATCGCGGCCTGGAACACCGACTACGTCCGCATCATCGGCAACGTCGTTCGCAATAACGCCGCCTCCGCCAGCGCCGACAACATCTCACTGACCGATTTTGAGGCCGGCGGCATCAAAGTTCATGCCTTCCGCAATGGCCTGCTCGAGGGCAACCTCGTCATCAGCAACTGCTCGTTCGGCATCTGGCTGGACAACGGCTGGGAGAACGCCCGAGTCACTCGGAATGTAATCATCGGCAACCACGGCGCCGGCATTTTCATTGAGCTAGGCTTCGGGCCCATCCTGCTCGATCACAACCTCTCGGCAGCCAACGTCCGCCTGGGACCTCTGTATTTTGGCGACGGCATCTATACTCACGACGCTTCCGGCATCACAATTGCGCACAACACTTTGCTGGACAACGCCCACTACGGACTGGAACAGCTCGTGGTGACTGAACGCGCGTACGCGGACCGGCGTCTCGCTGAAGCCTCAAACCAAACCATCACCGGCAATTTCTTCTACGGCAATCACGACGCCGCCATGTCGCTGCCGATCGCCTCGCCGCGCTCGCGCGACAACCACTCGGATCACAATGCCTTTGATCCCGCCGCGACTTTCGTCATCAACAATAACGCCGGCCGAATCCCCATGGGCGGAATTCTCCAAGTGTGCGGCCAACAACTCCAGGCGGCTCACGTGCCCGAGAATGAGCGCCCGGACATGTCGGATGCCAAACGCCCGCCGAGCTTGTCGCTGCCGGCGTGGCGAGTGGTGATGCAAATGGACCAGAATAGCAAGCCGCTGCCCGCCAACCTGCGCGTCCGCCTCGATCAGCACGAAACCGTCCTGCAAGTTGATCTGCCATCCCTCGACACCATCCCCACAACGCCCGCAGATCCGGCCGACAATTTCGACCTGCTGGGAAATCCCATCAAAAACGTCGCCGCCCATGCGGGCGCCTTCGAACCTCTGCACTCCGGAACGATCCGCATCTGGCCACTGCCGGTCAGTCCCTAGCACATCGTTAGAGATAATTTCACCTTTCCAAACGCCCATTTGTCGCGTAAATAGTCCATTCCCCGCTGTTGGCGGTTGGTTATGAAACCCGAGATCGAATTGTACGATACGACCCTGCGCGATGGCAGCCAGGGCGAAGGCATCAATTTTTCGGTGATGGACAAGCTCCGCATTGCCGAGAAACTCGATGCTTTCGGCGTCCATTACATCGAGGGCGGCTGGCCGGGCTCCAACCCCAAGGACATGGAATTCTTTTCCCAGGCGAGACAGAAGCGGTTCAAAAGTGCCCGCCTCGCAGCGTTTGGTATGACTCGCCGGAAAGGCGTCGCCGTGGAAAAGGACCAGCAGGTGCGGCTTCTACTGGACGCCCGCACTCCGGTGGTGACAATCGTCGGCAAATCCTGGCTCCTCCACGTCAAAGAGGTGCTAAACGTTACCCCCGACGAGAATCTGGCGATGATCGCCGATACGATCCGATTTCTAAAGGATCACAAAAGATTCGTGGTTTACGACGCGGAGCACGCCTTCGATGGTTTCAAAGACAACGCGGAATACGCGCTGGCCACATGGGAAGCCGCCGAACATGCGGGTGCCGACGTTGTTTGCCTCTGTGACACCAACGGCGGCTCGCTCCCAACCGAAATTCGCCGAATAACCGATACCGCTCTTGGGAAATTGGCAGCGAAGCTGGGGATTCACACCCACAATGACACCGGCCTTGGCGTCGCTAACGCACTGGCTTCCCTGGAGGCCGGCGCCACCCACGTGCAGGGCACCGTCAATGGCTACGGTGAGCGCACCGGCAATTGCAATCTAATCAGCGTGATCCCGAATGTAGCGTTGAAGATGAAGCGCAACTGTTTGCCCCTTTCATCCCTGCGCAAACTGAAAGAGCTTTCGCAATTCGTGGACGAAATCGCGAACTTTCGGCATGACCCGCGGCAACCCTGGGTGGGTGAGGCCGCGTTCGCTCACAAAGGCGGCATGCACGTCAATGCGGTCCAAAAAGTAGTCCGCAGCTACGAGCA
>PSRM01000301.1 GCA_003176045.1 Verrucomicrobiota bacterium
GCATAGCATTGACGCTCCGCCCCCTGTACCCTCTCCGGTCAATGCTATGCTTTTCTCGTTACCTCGGCTGCTACAACCATTTTCACGCCTTCTAACCTAATCCGTTCGCGTTTTGGGAGACCGGAGCGGCCTGGGGGGCGCAGCCGTTGGGGAATTGGTTGGGTGAGTTTTGAAGGCGGAGCGAAGCAGCCAGTGGTGTTTGAGACCCTGGATGAATTGATCGGCGTGGATGATGGTTTCAGAGATGGCACTCACAAGATTGGTATTCACCTCGACCTGATGATTCAGGTTGCTGGTGATACCCGCGAGATTATCTAGCGAGCGGTTTAAGTTTTCGGCCAGGATGGCAAGGTTGGTGTTGGCGGCGGCAAGCGTTGCGTTCGCATTTGTCAGGGCGCCTTCAAGTTGGCGATTGGCGCTCGGAGACAGCAGCAACTGCCCGAGAGCGCCCGGGCGGTCCAGGCCGGCTGTGGCGGCGACGAGATTGCTGATGATTGGGCGGGCGGCCAAAACCGTGACATTCAGATTTGAGGTGAGGTCGGAGGCATTGACGAGCACATTTGCCAGTTCATTTGTCAGATCCAGGACGTCGGGCAGGGCGGCTTCGACTTTGCTGACAAGTCCTTCCAATCGCTCGGTGACAGCAGCCGATTCAACAGGTGGCAGAAAGTATTTGTTTGTGGAGCTGTAGGCGTCATAGCGCGCGGTTCGATCGTTCCAGATTCCGGTCATAGACTTGCGTTCCTGTCGAGTGTCCATAACGAGGATGTTGGTGAAACCTGCCGTGGCAATGTCGTTGAGGCGGGAGAGGGATGTCTTGGGGCGGAAAAGGAGATTTGTTGTCCCCGGAACGCGCAGTTCCTGCGCCAACTGCCACTTGGCCAGCTCATCGAGGTTTCTGGCGTCAGCGATGCTCATTTCTGCTAAAGGATTAAAGATGTACGTGCAGTAGCCGTTCGTGCCTTTGGTCACCTCGATTGCGCGTTTTCCGAGGAAATCAGAGCTAGTGATCTCAGCCAGGGAACCTTCGGTCCATATATAATTGTAATAAGGCGATTTGATTTCCATTTTGACGAAGACATTCTGATCGCTCCAAGGAGGCATGCCTTCGATTTCCGTGATTTTGCCGACATTAAAGCCCATCAGGTTGACAGGATCGCCCACTTTCAGTCCCGTGGCACGGTCCACATAGGTGAAATAGGGAGCCTTAGTGAGAAACCATCCCTTCAGCTCGGCGGTCGTGTAGAGGTAATAACCGAAACCGAAAACCAAAACTAGAACAGCCAGGGTCACAAACCAACCGACGGCGCGTTCCATCCGGTTGAGCCGGGTGCGGAGTTGGGGGGTTAAGTCCTGGAGGGCCATTGGGCGTGAAACGTGAAACGTGAAACGTGGAACGTGATCCGGTTGGGTAAGGGGTTAAATGGATTAACTGAGTTAGATGGTTAAATGGGATTTAGGTTTCGCGGAGAAGCTCTTGTACCAGCTCGCGTTCGGCGGATTGGATTTGATCATAGGCGCCCAGGGCGGAGAAGCGTTTGTTTCTGAGTATGCCAAATTGCCGGGCATGGCCTTTCCAGACTGTGAGATCGGCGGTGGTCACTACCAGCGTCATCGGGCGTCCTGAGGTCAGGTCCGATCCTTTGGAGAGATTGTTCAGAAAAGTAAGCCACCAGTTGAGATGGCGAAGATCGAGGCCGGCCAGTGGATTGTCCAGCAATAACAACTCAGGTCGCAGGATGAGGGCACGGGCAAGACCCACGCGTTTTTGCCAGTTACGTGTTAGTGCTCCGGGAGTGCTCGTGGCCCATGGCGTCAATTCGATGGCATCGAGCATTGGGCGCACCCGGTCCTCGGCAGCCTCGAACGAAAGATTGCGGTGGTAGCGCAGCGGCAGGGCGACATTTTCCCAGACGGTAAGGTGGTTAAACAATTGGCCTGTTTCGAAGACCAACCCCAGTTTAAGGCGATGAACCAGGCGCGCCTCGTCAAAGATGGGCATAGGCTCGCCAAGGAAAAGATACTGCCCTTGGACTGGGGCCATCAAGCTGGCCGTCATCATTAGGAGGTCAGTTTTTCCAGAACCCTGAAGTCCCGCAACAGCCCAAAAATCGCCAAGCTGCACTGTCCAATTAACGTGTTCAACGGTCGGAATGCCGGGATCGTGGATGGAACCGACGGTGACGTCGTCCATCTGGATGACAGGAGCGGTTTCCATTTGGTTAACCACGAATAACCACAAATGAACACAGAGCGGCGAACCCGCAACCGGAGCGCGGACATTCCTGTCCGCAGCAACGTCCGAACGCTCCACGGCTTAGAAAGTTTTCCACGGTTCCATCCCGCTGCAACTTGCTGCGGACAAGAATGTCCGCGCTCCGTCCGGACGCTTCAGTGCGCTCGTGCCTCGACACTCGACACTCGACACTTATCTGTCTGTTAGTTGTGTTCATTCGACAGTATGTGACTATGCTGCCAGGTAAATGAGAATGAAGAGCGCATCGAGCAAGACGCAGGCGATGATGCTTTGGGCCACCGCCCGCACCGTGGCTGAGGAAACCTCCTCAAGACGCAAAGGCTGGGCCAGGCCGTGGTAGCAAGTGACGACCGCGATGATGAAACCGAACGCCAGCGTCTTGAGGGCCAGCAAGGCAAAATCAAGCACGTCCAATGCGCTTGTAAGTTGCTTGAAATAGTCGCGGGGGCGCAATGGAATGTCTTGAAGGAACGCCCAGAGATAACCGCTGACAAGCGCCCCCAGGATGAGATAGACGGTTAGAGAGAAAACTCCGAACGCCATGCCAAGAACTCGTGGCGCGACAAGGAAATGAACGGGGTCAATGCCCAAAGCCTCCAGGGCTTCGACTTCGCCCATCGCCCGGGCAGTGCCTAGCTCGATGACGTTGGCCGCACCGACGCGAGCCAGCACGAGAATCGCCGCCAGAAGCGGACCTAACTCGCGCACCACGGCTATTACCATAATCGCGCCAAGGTAATTGATAGCGCCGATCTTGGTGAGCCAGGAAACCGATTGCCCGATCACCAGCAAGCCCAGCGCCGCCGAAACAAACAGAAACATAGGTAACTGTCGCAGCCCGGCGCGGGAAAGTTCGTAGAAACCCAAGGGCCAGATCACCTGTCTTGCTGCCCGAAATTTCCTCAGCAAAACGCCGATGGTGATGAGAGCAAAGGCTCCCAGACCCTGGATGGTCAGGATGAAACGGAAGATCTTGCGCCCGACGAAATTGGTAAAGGACTGCGGCAGCGGCAAACGCAGAAGCAGCCGAACCCGGGGCGAGTCAAAGGTGCTGGCATTACCTTCGTCCACGCGCGGAATTTACTTACGGCTTGGGCACGGGTCAAACGAAGATGGGTTAAACCCCAGACGGGTTAAATGAGTTAAATGAGTTAAATGAGTTAAAAAACGAAGCGTCCCTGGCTCGTCATCAGAGCCAAGCAACCTCCGTTTCAGGCATGCTTTCAGACGCGCGGACGAGGCCGTCCGCTGCTCCGAGGGCTAGACTGGTGGCGGCGGGCCGCCGCGGCCGGTGAACAAGCCGACCAGCAGGGAGATGACAAAGACCGCGATGAAAATATAGAACAATAATTGAGCGATACCGGCCGAAGCGCCTGCAATTCCGCCAAAGCCGAAGATTGCCGCAATGATCGCGATCACCAGGAATATGACTGCCCATCGTAACATGGTACAGCTTCATCCCAGACCGCAGGTGGCTCAATCGGGTCTTTTACCTAGCTCGGCGCGGAGAAGTAGCGCAGGTTTCCAACCTGCTGTATCGCCGATTTCCAATCGGCAGACGGCCCTCAGCGCAACACGGCCACGAACTTCGCGGCCTCCGCAGGCTGGAAGCACTGCGACACAGCAGGTTGGAAATCTGCGCTACTATTCTTTGTTAAGCTCCCTATAGTTTGAGTTTCAAAAGACTTACCTCCAGAGCCAAGGCTTCCTGAACATTGGTGTGCAAGCGGCGCTGAAGCTGTTCCATGAGTTGCAGGTTGGCCATCGCATCCTTCGCGGTGATTCTCTGGGCTACGCGACTGGTTCCGCTTAGTTGGGGAAAGGTCAAAAGGGTCGAGGATCGGGGGTCGGGGGTCGAGGCCAAAGTTTGCAACCAGATATCTCTGAGCCACCATTGAATCAGCAGCAGCAGTTCGGATCTTCGCCGCCTGTATTCGGACTCGACTGCGCCATCCAACTCTTTCTCCCATTGCTCGCGCAAAGACGCTTCCACCTCATCGTATTTTTCAAGGGGAGATGAGAGCTTGAGGTTCTCCTCGATCCCGGTCCTGGTTTCAGTGAGCTTTTTTAACAGAGTGTCCAGTAAGGTGTAGCGGCCCAGCAGACTCTTGCGTTCGGCAGCAGCGGAATCGCTGAAGGTTTTAAGCCATTCGAATTCCTTGGTATCGAGTTCCGGCGGCCTCTCGCCACCAAAATTGACGCGGCGACATCGGGAACGAATGGTATCCAGGATCCTCTGCGGCTCTGTACTGAGAAGAATAAGAACCGAATTGCGAGGCGGTTCCTCGAGCGTTTTCAGCAGAGCATTGGCCGCTTCTTCGTTCATTCGGTCGGCGGCAACGATGATGCCGATCTTGTATGGACTTTCGGTGGGCTTGAGATTGATGAATTCAATCAGAACGCGCGGCGGGCTGTCGTCCCGTCGCGTGACCTGGCGAATTCGGATTTGGCGCAATTTGGATTCGGGCCGAATTGAGAAAACGTCGGGGTGAGTGCCGTTATCAATTTTTCGGCACGAGGAGCAATGGTCACAACAATCAAAAGGCAGGCCGGCGTTGCTTTTGCCCTCGGCGGCAGGTTTTGACTTCGGATTCTCGGGCGCAATAGTGACGGGTTTTTCGCAGTTGAGAGTCTTGGCAAGTGTGCGGGCCAGGGCTTCGAGCGCCCCAAGCTGGTCTCCAGCGAACAGGTAAGCATGAGCCAGCCGCCCGCGTTCCAGCGAGCGCTGCAGTTGTTCGATGCCTTGGCTGTACGTGTTGAATTGTTTGAAGGACACGGGACGAGTTTCGGTTATTGATTCGGGTGGCTTCCTCCGCCTTGGAAAACGAAAGCGGCGGAATACGCCGCACTCCAAACGCTTCGCGACTTCGAACCCCTGACTACCGCGCGAAGCGTTTGGAGTGCGCGGTATTCCCGCGCTTTCGTTTTTGGATTGCGCATCAACTGTTCGCTTTTAAATTGAGATTTTGGAGTGTCCTATTTCAACCCAGAAACGATTTGCTCCACACGACGGCCGTATTCCACGAAATTTTTGCGCATGGCAGCTTCAGTTTGCTCACGGGGCGCATCGGCGGCGGTCTTCGCATCGTGAAATACAACCACCATGTGGGGCTCAATGGAAATGCCCGCGTCGTATCCACGAGCGACAGCGTCCTGGAGTATTTCGCGAACACGGCCCTGGCCTTCACCGGGCCAATTGTAATCCGCGTCGTTCTTGGAAGGATTCCAAGTGGCATCCTTCACATGGATATGGACCACATGATCCCGGACATGTTCCCAGAATTCCCAGGCGTCCTGCCGCGGCCACGGCTTGGGTTTGGAACGATCGGGGTTGAAAATGGGATTCGCCGTATCGAAGACCCATTTGAGTCCCGGACATTTGTCGAGCAGGTCCAGGGCGTGCTGCCAGCTCATGCCGCCGTAATTCATGCAGTTTTCGTGAACGGGCTGAAGACCGGCATCCAGAAACATATTGGTCACGTCACGGACACGCCGGAAGACTTCGACCGGGATGCGAAATTCGTCATCAGCCGGCTTGAAGCTCATGATGCGAACGAATTTTGTGCCCAGCCGCTGCATCCTGGGAATGGCGCGTTTGACTTCGTTCAGGGTGATCTCGAACGGATCGCCAACGCGCTTGGACCAGTTCATTATCGTCGAGCCAAAACAATACACGCTGACTCCATCCTTTTCGAGTTGCTGGACGGCACGACCAAAAGCGGCATCGGGTATGTCGTGGAAGTTGGCTTTTGGAAAGCCTTCAACCTGCACGCCGCGGGGTTCGAGGGACTGCCAGCCTAATTCACGCGTCGCAGCAATCTGGCCATCCAGAGTGCTGGCTGCTTCGTCGCCAATGCCCATGAAGGTCATACGTGGATTTCTTCTATATCCACGATCCGCACCTCTAAACCGAAAGCATCGAGCCAGTAGGTGATTAGAAAAGGCCGGACGGCCACGACGTTCAAAGTGCGGTCCGTACTGTCTTTCGTGAGATAGTCTGCCTCTCGTTGTGGGTTGGACCGCAGATCGTCAAGAGCAGAGAGTAGCCTGCGCCTCTGTGCGGAGCGACTGGCAACAAAAAACTGAAATGCAGCCTCGTCGAGCACCAGTTTCCAAGCCTGCATCTATAAGCCCTCGGCCTCGAGTGCTCCATGGATGCGATGAGCTTGCTCCAGAGTGAGCTTCCGGCCTTCATCCATTCGTTTCATTCGCTCCGTTAGTATCCTTCGGTAGGCTGGATTCTCGGCTTGGGCTCGATGCTGAAGATATGCCGCCGCGAAGAACCGTTCCTCGTCCGTCATTCGATCCAGACTCTCTTTGATCTCAGCAGTACTCACATCGAAACGTTAATTTGTTTGTGCAAATTGGCAACTTGTTTGTTTAAGTTTTGGCTAGCGCCTAAAGGACGCTGTAAAATCCTCATTCGAAACCTCGACCACTTTCTTTTCCGTCCTGGAGCCGGAGATCAACTCATTGAGCTTTCGTTCGTAAGCGGCGCTGTCGAGCGGCAGCTCGACCGTTTGGCCGACCAACGACGAATAGAGAATAACGTTCGCCAATTCTACCGATCGGATGCCTTCGGCGCCGGGAGCGATGAGAGCTTCGCCATCCAGAATGGCATTTACAAAATTCTGCATGAGCGTGGCGTGGCCGCTGGTGGAGGCTTGGAAGGGGATCTCTACGTTCCAAACCTCCGGCTTGGCGAAGCCGAGCTTGGCCGACTTGCTGAATTGAAGCATGTCGGTTTCGTTCTTTGTGAAGGACAGCTTATCGTTTTCCAGGACGAGCTTGCCGCGGGTGCCAATGATCTCGAATCGATTGGTGCCCGGGGCTTCACCAGTCGAGGAGACAAAAATGCCTGTGGCGCCATTCGGGTATTCGAAGTAGGCAGTGACCTGATCCTCGACTTCAATATCGTGGAATCGGCCGAGCTGGCAAAAGCCGCGCACTCGGGCGGGCATCCCGAGCAACCATTGCATGACATCGAGATTATGAAGGCACTGATTGAGGAGCACTCCGCCGCCTTCCCCTTTCCATGTGGCCCGCCAACCTCCGCTGGCATAATACGCCTCAGTACGGAACCAGTCGGTCATAATCCAACTCATGCGGACAATCGCGCCCAGTTCGCCGGATTGAATCAGCTTTTGGATCTTCAGGTATCGCGGCTCAGCGCGTAGTTGGAACATCCCGGCAAACACCAGCTTTGGGTTTCTATCGTGCGCACCAATCAGGCGCTCGGCGTCGGCTTTGTGGGCTGAAATCGGCTTCTCGACCATCACGTGCAACCCGCGGTGCAGGGCCGAAATGCCCAGCGTGGTGTGCTGGTAATGAGGCGTCGCGATAATGACGGCGTCAACGAGGCCGGAACTAATCAATTCTTCGGCGTCGCTGAAGGTCATGAGAGGTTTATACTTTTCCAGTTTGGAAGGCACAGCATCCGAAACCGCAACCAGTTCGGCCCGGCTCACCTTGCCCGCGGTAAGGTATGCGTGATGGTGCTGCCCGATGTTTCCCAAACCGATCAGGCCCAGACGCACTTTGGTCATGGGCAGAGAGTAATTGAATCGTAAAAAGGTTAAAACGTTAAAACATGGGAAGCAGGGTTTACCATGCTGTTGACATATCAAACAAATGTTTTAATGTATTGTTTGAAACAGGCGTTTGTATGGCGCTGGACGGAAAAGATCAAAATCTGGAGACGCGCGAGCGGCTTTTGGAAGCTGCCGGAGAAGTATTTGCGCAAAGGGGATTTCGAGAGGCGACGATACGCGAGATCTGCGAGAAGGCGAAGGCGAACGTTGCAGCAGCCCACTATCACTTTGGAGATAAGGAGGAGCTTTATGCAGCAGTACTGAAAAGCTGCGCGGTGCCCCCTTTCGATCAAGTGCCGACCAACCTTCCGCCCGAGGAACGCCTCCGGGCGTTTGTGCGGGCCGTGCTTGGCCGCTTTTTCCAAACTGGGCGGCCGGCGTGGCTGGGAAGATTAATCGCTCAAGAGATGATCGAACCGACGAAGGCGCTGGACGAGCTTATCAATGCACAAATTCGCCCGAACTCGGAGCGCTTGAGGGCCATTGTACGCGAATTGATTGGGAGGGAGGTTGAGGACCAGGAGCTATGGCGATGCACCTTCAGTGTGGCGTCGCAATGGGTCTTCTATTTCCACAACGGACAGATTGTGAGGCGGCTTAATCCGGATCAGAGATTCAGCCCTGAGGACCTGGATCGCCTGGCCGACCACATTGTAAAATTTTCGGTAGGCGCCCTGAAGGCGTGGAAAGAATCGAAATGAAACGCAAACGGCTGGTTCTCATTCTCGTTTTGATCGTCGTTGCGGCTGGTCTGACCTATGTGCTGACCAGACCGCGAAGCGAAATTGTTCTGACCGGAATTGTCACAACGGACCAGGTGATTGTCAGCCCGGAGATCCAGGGCCGCTTGCAATCTCTGATGGTGAAGGAAGGCGACTCGGTCACAAACCGGCAACTGCTGGCGATTATCCAACCGCAGGAATGGAAGGCCGACGTGGCCTACTACTCCAGCGGCGTGGAGCAGTCCGCTGCGCAAATCGTTCAGGCCGAGGCTGATCTCAAGTTCCAGGAATCTCAGACCAGCAATCAAATCTGGCAGGCGGAAGCAACACTCGCCTCAACTCAGGCCCAACGCGAGCAAGCGGTGGCAGACCTTGAAAACGCGCGGCTAACGTTCGAGAGAGAGAGGGACCTCTACCGGCGCGAGGTGGAATCCAGGCAAAACTACGATCAAGCGCGCACAGCCTACGATGGGGCCAAGGCGCATGCGGATTCGTTGGAAAAGCAGGTGCAAGCCGCACAGGCGGCATTGGCTCTGGCGAAATCAAACGTCGAGCAGAACGCCGCCCGTCGCGCCGCGCTGGAAGCCTCGATTCATCAAAAAGGCGCCGCGACCGCCCAGATGGATAAAGCATCTGTCCGCCTCGACTACACGCAAATCCGCTCGCCGATTAACGGCATCGTGGACACCCGCGCTGCTCTCCAGGGCGAAGTCCTAAACCCCGGCCAGGCCATTGTGACTTTGATTAACGAAGACAACCTCTGGGTGCGTGCCGATGTCGAGGAGACCTACATTGACCGGATCCATCTTGGCGACAAGCTGAAAGTCAGGCTTCCGTCTGGCACCGTGCGCGAAGGCACGGTGTTCTTTCGCGGTGTGGACGCCGATTACGCCACGCAGCGCGATGTCAGCCGCACCAAACGAGACATCAAGACTTTCGAGATACGTCTGCGTTGCGATAACCGCGACCGTGCGCTGGCTGTAGGGATGAGCGCATACGTATCGTTGCCTGTTGGGAAAAACGCAAAGAATTAAAACCACGGATGAACACGGATTATGAGGAAACTTCAAACTTCAAACATCAAACTTCAAGGAAAATCCGAGCTCCAAACTTTAAGAGCTCGGAGTGAGCGGGGTTCAGTTTCCCTTGAGTGATTTCGAAGTTTGAGTGTTGAAGCTTTCTTGAAAATTGAATTTTGATGTTTGAAGTTTTTCATCCGTGTTCATCTGTACTACTATGCATAAAAGTTTTCGCAAGCCGCGCAAATTTTCCCAATGTAACGTTGTAAACCATTTAACCATTTAACTCATTTAACCTATTTAACTGTTTGGTTGCGGCTCAGCCGCGCTGGGGTTATCCGTGGTTAAAAATATGCCCGCCGTCGAAGTTGACCATCTCAGCAAATGCTTCGGCGAATTCTGCGCCGTGGATGGTCTGTCGTTCGACGTCAACCATGGCGAGATGTTCGGCTTGCTCGGGCCAAACGGCGCCGGCAAATCCACCTTGATCCGAATGTTAACAACTTTGCTTCCTCCAACCTCGGGCACTGCTCGCATCAATGGTTTCGACATCGTCCAGCAGGCCACCGACGTGCGCAAAAGCATCGGCGTCATCCCGCAGGCTATGACATCGGACCAGGATTTAAGCGCCCAGGAGAACATGGGCATTTTCGCCAAGCTCTACGGGATGCCGCGCGAGCGGCGCAAGCGCGCCACACAGGAACTGCTCAAAGCGGTGGACCTCGAGCAATGGGCGGACAAACCCGTGAAGATGTTTTCGGGTGGCATGCGGCGCCGCCTCGAAATCGCCCGCGGCCTCGTTCACGAGCCGAAGATCTTCTTTCTCGATGAGCCCACCACGGGCCTGGACCCGGCCTCGCGCGTGGCGGTCTGGGAGATGCTGTCGCAACTCAAGCGCGAACGCGACCTGACCATCTTGCTCACCACCCATTATATGGACGAGGCAGACAAGCTCTGCGACAGGATTGCGATTGTGGACCACGGAAAAATTGTGGCGCTCGATTCACCGCTCAAACTTAAAGCCTCTATTCCTGGCAAAAACGTCCTGGAGGTCAGTTTTTCGGATTTCCCAGCCAATTGGGCTGAAACGCTGAAATCTCTGCCTGAGGTTGCAGAGGTCCTGGCGGTGGACCATGTGTTCCGAATTTCTTCACATAACGGGCCGCGCACGACCGTCGGCCTCATGGAGGCGGCGCGCAGTGCCGGTATTACCGTGACGTCGCTCTCAGTGCAAAGCACCACACTGGACGACGTGTTCATGCACTATACCGGACGCCAAATGCGAGATGCGCTTCAGGCGCCGTCGGCCGCCGCGAGCCCTTACATTATGCAACGATGAGAACCGAGCCGAAATCCGAAATCCGAAGTCCCGAAGCTCGAAGATCCAGGCAGGAAAATTTAACGGCAAGAAAATCCGGGTGAAAAATAAATGACAAAAAAATGAGATCGAGAAATTTTCCTGCCTCTGAATTTTCCTGCCAGTTCGTGAGTGCTCACTTGCGTTCGCGATTTTGCATCGGATTTCGGATTTCGGATTTCGGCTTTGAGCTCAGAGCCTCGTTACCTCGGCTGCTACGATGATCTCATGCACCGCATCCTTGCCATGATCGAACGGGACCTGCGCCGCTTCCGGCGCAGCCCCGCCCTCATCGTCATCTCCATGGTCATGCCGTTGGTGCAATTGGTCGTGCTCGGCTATGCCTTCGGCGGCAAGGTGAAACATCTGCAATTGGCCGTTGTGGACCAGGACCACAGCGTTTCCGCCATCAAACTCAAAGAAATGTTTCAAGCCGTGGCGGCCAACGCGCGCACCTTCGAACCCATCCCTTACACTGACGAATCGAAGGCGCTGCATGACCTGCGGAATGGAAACGTCAACGGCGTCGTCACCATCCCACCCAAATTCTCGCGCAAAGTTCTTTCCGGCGCCAATCCTCGGCTCGCGCTTGTGGAAGATAACACCGATCAGTTTTCCGCCGTCGCCCTCGAGGGCGCGCTCACCGGAATGTTGGTCCCGTTCAACCAGGTTTCGCCTCCGCCCCGCATGAGTGCAACCGCCACACTCTCGGTGGTTGAGCTTTATCCCTACGTTCCGTATATACAGTATCTCCTTCCCGGCACAATTGCCCTGGCGATATTTGTATCCGCCATGATCGGGGGCGGCATCATTTTCATAGACGACAAAGCGCGCGGATTGCACGAAGGCTACCTGGTCACGCCCATCAGCAAATTCGAATTGATCATGGGATTCACTCTCGCCGGCGCGATCAAAGCCATTATCGCCGGATTGGTCCTCGTCGTGTTTGGCTCGCTGATTGCGGGCATTCCCGATCCGTTCAACCTCGCGCGGGCCGCGCGAATGTTCGTGCTCGTCGTAGCCACGGCTCTGGCGCTGATTAGCATGATGTTCCTCCTCATGGTGCGGGTGAATGATCCATTGGTGCCGAGGGCCATTTTCGGCGTGCTCAACACTGTCCTGTTCTTCCCCAGCGGCGCAGTTTATCCCACCGAAGCCTTTCCGGCCTGGATGAAGGTGATCACGACCATTGACCCGTTTACTTATGCCGTTCACGGGTTCAAAGAGCTTGTGCTCAAGAATACCGGGCTGATGGCTATCGTTCCGGATCTCGCGTTTCTCTTTGGCTTCTGCGCCGTCGCCATGGCCGCCGCCACGCTTCTCTTCCGTCGGACTCTTTAGAGCCCTTACAAAAAAAATGTTCACAGAAATCTCTTTCACGCTGCCGAATGCACTGAATTTGCAGAGATTTGCTTTTCAAGCACCGACATGCACTTAACACTACACGAGTGATGCCTGGCGACATTTTGTTCGAACATCCTGACTGGAAGGCTATGCCACAAGCGCCAAAGAATTGCGAGTGCGGCTGGGTGAACGATCAGGGAATGGTGATCTGCCTCAGCCATTTCGGCCCGGACAAGGGGCTGCGAGATCGAATGAGCGACGTCAAAAGTGTTAGAGACCATTATCGGGCGGGCTTTGCAAAAGAAGGCAGCGGCCTCATCGAATGCGACGTTTGCGAGTTCGAGGGAGTGCGAGGGGTTCGGGCAATCGGGAAGCTACTGCTGCAACCGAATGGCGCCGCATACGCGGGCACCATAGCGATGCCATTGCCCAAGGAGTCGTACGTTTTCAACCTCGTTGCAAAGGAGCGTGGTATTACCGGACTGCGAGAGGCGGCGGTGATGTTGAAAATGACTGCCGAACTTGAGAAGCAAGGGTTTACTCTCAATGTACCACCACCAGACCAATCCCAAACGAAAGTCGCCCGCTTCTCGTGGAGGAACGCCTCAACAGGGGCGCTCATTTACTGGGAGCAGGATCCTTACGATCCGGACTGGCGGGGTCCGTGTCTGCGCAATTTGGCCGATGCCCCTGAACACGATAGCGGTTTTCCAGAACATCCCGTCAGCCGAATTCGGGCGGCCCTGCAATGTCTGGCCCAGGGAATGAGGTTGTCCCCCGAGCTAAAAAAGCGAGCAGTCGAAAAGAAGCGCTGGAAGTTCTGGTGAGAGGAAGCACGAGTAGCAGGAACCAGTTCTATGGACCAGCCGAATTTTATGAAAACCTCCAACGACTCATCAAAAGACGACGGGCTTGGCTTCGACCTGCCCGATTGGAGTGGAATGGCGGACAGCGGACTTAAAGTCGATCCCTCGCTGGCAGTGCAGTTATGCGAGGAACACTATGCCAGGCTACCGGAAAAAGCCCGCCGCTACTTGCAGGAGATGCGTTGCAAACGAAACTACGTCGAATTCTCGCTGTGATCCACAGCCCTCAATTCTTTGCAACCGGCTCGTCCAGGAGTTTCTTGACTACACTTTCGACATGGGAGGGTTGCAGGCCGACGATGCGCACGATGCCTTTTCGATCTACAATCGCGTAAGTGGGATAGTAATGCACGTGCCAGGCTTTTTCGGAAAGCAAGTCTGGATCGCGGGCGGTAGAATACTCGATTCCCCGCGCTTTTACTGTGGCCTCCATCTTTTCCTGGCCGCGACTGGACGTGCAGACGCCGATGATCGTCAGACCCTGGTCCTTATATTTTTTGAGCAGCTCGTTGTTGTGCGGAATGGCGGCCATGCAGGGTCCGCACCATGTCGCATAGAAATCCACAACTACGACCTTTCCCTTGGTGTCCGAAGCGGACACCACGCCATTCGCCCAGCTCGATAAACTAAGCTTGGGCATAGGTTTCCCCTCTAATGCCGCGTGGTCAGATCGGGCTTCTGATGTTTTGTCCCACGTCCAGTCGTCTGGAAATTCGCCCGCAAGAGCAGGCAGGGCCACGACGAACATGCAGGAACACAGTAGGGACATTCTCATTTGCCAGTCTGAATTGGATAAAGATGCTTTCATAATATGCGCTCCCCCTAACCTGCGCCTCGCACCCGCAGGCGTCAATACTGAAACGGTCTGGCTCAGGGGCTGGGGGGGGCTGGCGGGGGAGCCGGCCTGGATCTCAGGGCCGTAGGCCCGCAATGTGATAGCCCGGCGCAAAGCCCCGGGTAAAGATTCCAAATAACCAGATCGCCCTGTAAGGGGCGACACAACAATGCAGACCGGGATCATGCGGCGATTTTGTTTCGCCCCTTCAGGGCTCTAATGCGCTTGTCACTATTAACCTGGGCCTCCGCTCGCTGCACTCGCTTCAGCCCAGGCTATCACATCGCGGGCTTTCAGCCCTGGGTTGTGGCCTATTTCTTGAGCCGGAAAAAATATTTGTTCGTCGTCGTGCTGTTGGTGACGACGTTCTGATAACCCGAAAGCGAAGACGCATTGGTAATGGCCACCCAGTTGGTGGTTGTAATATTCGTGTTCGAGAGGGGTTTGTAAGCAAATGCCCAGGCGGGCCAGCCGACTATGTTGTTGGTTCCGGAGCGCGTTAGGCTGAGCGCCGGCGGAACAGTCGCGGTGGCGATAACTGTGGCGCTGGCGCCCAGCACGCTTTGGATGGTGCTATAGACTGGGTAATCACCGGAATTGGTGTATGTGTGCGAGCCGCGCACTTCTTTGCGGCCGAGCGAGTTGGTCGTGATCGTGCCGGCGGTTACAGAATTATCCCCCCAATTAATAGAGGCGGTGAAATTGGCGGGGGCGCTGTTTGGCACGCCGTTGGTGAAGGTGGCGACGAGCTGGTTTGAAAAAGGAGTGAGAGCCTGGGCGACGAAATTACTGGCGTTTGCGGAAATGCGGGTATCGCCAACGCCGAACGTGTAGGCCTGCTGATCGTATGTGGAAAAGTTCGGATCCGAACTGACATAAAGAATGATATTAATCGGGCCGGTATAATTTGTGCTTGGCACGAGGACCAACCTCAAATTGTTTGTGATCGGGGCGTCGAAAGAGTTGCTGGCGCCTGCGCCTGATTGCGCGTCGGCGAACTGCACGTACCAATTGTTCGTCACACCAGGAAAATCATAGCCGAATACAAAGTTAGTCAGCCGCTTATTCACCGGCACAACAAGGTTCGTCACCGTATTCGGGTAGAGGAATGGGGATTCGAGATTGGGATCGGCAATTGTGGTAGCCACGAACGAATTCGTAGTCCGCCCTCCCGCTCCATCATCGGCGATTACTTTGATTGTCCCGGCGACGCCAGCGCGGTTCGTGCCGACGATTGTAATGACCGTATCGAAATTGTCAGGCACCAACGATGCCTTTGTGATGATCACGTCGGCCAGGGGCCGGCTGTTGGCGTCCACGGGCGTGTTGTTGATGTTCGAGAGCACGTTAAACCCTCGCAGAAGCTGGCCGAAGATGGTGTAGCCAAAATCGCCAGAGCGAAAGGGAGCCACAGTGACAAAAAATTGAGAGCCGTCGGTGTCTTTGCCGGAGTTGGCCAATGCAAGCTGGCCGGTCCCGCTGAAGATCGCCTGTGGATTGAACTCGTCGTTATAACGAAACACCGGGCCGCCCAAGCCATTAGTCTGTGGATCTCCACCCTGATTCATAAAGCCGGCGATCACGCGATGAAAAATCGTGTTGCTGGTGTAAAGGCCGGTGGCCGTGAGTCCCTGGAAGACGTCCACGGTATGAGGCGCGATGTCATGGAAAAGCATGAAGGTCATGTCCCCGATGTTGGTCACCGTGGCGATTGTGCCGCGAAAGGGGGTTTGGTAGGCGCCGGGTGCGTTGGAGGGCGCAATCTGCACAGTGGACATTTTCCAGAAGGGATTATTCGTGTGGACCTGGACAGTGATGCGATTGGTGCTGCTGGTCGCCGAAAAGGTCAGTGGCAACCCGTTCGGCGAGGAGGCGGTGACCGGTATAATCAACGATTTGCCGGCCGGGACGCTTACATTGGGAAGGGGATCAATGATTGGCGCTCCTGAAACAGCGGAAGATATGGCGGCGAGGCCAACTGCGATCCCGAACAACAAACGACCGGTCATGAAGTGGCTAACATAGCAGGTTGTGTGCAAAACAGCCATATTTATCAGAATGTTTTAACTACGGATGAACCCAGCGCGGCCTAGCCGCAACCAAACAGTTAAATAGGTTAAATGAGTTAAATGGTTAAATGGGT
>PSRM01000205.1 GCA_003176045.1 Verrucomicrobiota bacterium
CGCGAGGCGGGGGTCGAACCCACAACCTTCGGCTCCGGAGGCCGACGCTCTATCCAATTGAGCTACTCGCGCAAGTCAATTTCAAGGTAGGACAAGGCCCGCCAGGCAGCAACCTGTTTTAATACTGGAAAAACTTTTGAGATGAGCGAGTTTAGAAGGAGCAGTTGACCTTTGGAAGGTGCCTGGCGCAAATCTAAGCGTGGAAAGTGTGATTACACGCTAATAGTGTCTTGACCCAAGACACGCGCGTAAATGGCTTCCGCGCGGGCAAGGGAAGCGATGGCGTAAGGTATGAAACTGCAGCTTGAAAACGGAAGGGAAAAGCAAGGAGTGCAAAACGGCTCATTCCTGGATGAATTCCCAATTAATCACAACGCGGTTTGCATTGAGCCGGTAGCCCGCATCCGCCCCTACCGCGAGGAGGACCAGCCTGCGGTGCGGCGGATTTGTTGCGACACGGGATTTCTGGGGGAGCCGGTGGAAGCTGTTTTTCAGGACCGCGAACTGTTCTCGGACTTGTTTACGCGGCCGTACCTCGAAAGTGAACCGGAGTGGGCGCTGGTTGCGGAGGTGGATAGCCGAGTCGTGGGTTATCTCCTGGGCTCGGTCCGCAAGCACTTTGATCTCGTGCTGATGCGCAGCGGATGCCAGACCGCGTGCAAAATGCTTTTGAGGTGCGCGAGCGGGCGGTACGCGCAGCACCGGCGCAGCACACAGTTCGTGCGCTGGCTGCTCACGGCAGGATTTTGGGAGCAGCCGCGGCACCCTGCGAACGCCGCCCATCTCCATTTCAATATCGGCAAAGGTTTTCGAGGACGCGGCCTTTGCCGTCATCTATGGGGCGTCTATGAACAGCAACTGCGGGCAGCAGGAGTAAAGCAATGCTATGGATCTTTCTTTTCGCTTCCAGGCCGGCGGCCCGAGATGATTTATGCGCGCTATGGGTTCACAGTATTCGATCGCCGGCGGACGAGCCTCTTTGAGCCGGAGATTTCGAGCCCGGTCGAGGTGGTGTGCGTGAATAAGGAGTTGAACGGTGGATGATAAGGCAGCAGCCGAGGTAACGAGGCTCTGATTAACAAATCCGAAATCCGAAAACCGAAATCCGAAATGGATCAGAACCTCCTTACGTCGGCTGTCAGAGGTTTCTAATTCTACCACGTTTCCAAACAGCATGTCTTGCAGCAAACGAACCATTTTCACCCTGGCCAGTGCGCGCTCGGGCACTCTTTACCTGAAGTCGCTATTTCAAAAGAACACCCGCAATTGCGCGTGCCGCCACGAGCCGTTTTTCGATTGGGGTAACCCGACCTTTTTCGGGCCGGCGATCTACGATGCTTACGCAGGCCGGCTCGATCGTTTGCGCAAACGGATGGCCAAGAAGCATGATTATGTCCAGCACTTGCCAGGCGATACGTACCTGGAATCAAGCCACGCGGTTCTCAAATCGGCGTACCGTGTTGCGCTGGAGTTTTTTCCGGACCTGCGCCTCATCCATCTTATTCGCGATCCGCTCAGGGTGGCCCGCAGCGAGGCGTGGCGAGAGACCTGGAGGCGGCGGTTTCAAGCGCCGTTCCATTTCTACAAAGGCGAGGATGGGCGACGACACTTCGCCTGGGCCCTGACGGGTAACGAAGAGATTTTCAGGACCCTTAGTGGCCGGCGCCTAAGTCTGTTCGAATGGTATCTGGTGCAATGGATCGAGATCGAAAACCGGGCCATGAGGTTCCTGGACGAAAACCACCTTCATGACCGGTGTTTCGCGCTGCAAACGGCCGAACTAAATGATCCCAGCAAAGTCAGGGAAATGTTTGATTTCCTGGCCCTGCCACCGGCGCGAGATGAAGTTTTCCTGGAAGGCCGCAAAAACCGCAGCTTCGGCTATTCAAGCGTGGTTACTGATGAGGAAACTAACCAGTGGAGCGCAATCCTGCACCAACTGCCGTCGCACTACCTGGAGATTTTCCACCGCGAGCCATACGTGAGCTGCGAATGGTGGGGGCGGCGTTTTGAAAAAGAAAAACCGCTAATCAATGCCGCCTTGCTCTGAAGGGTCCAGCGCCGATTGGCAGGAGTAGGGCAGTCGTCTCACCTGTCCCCGGACGCCGGGTGAGGGCACCCGGCCTACAGGAGCATCGCATCGAACTTGTAGGCCGCGTGCCCTCACGCGCCGTTTTGAAAAAGAAAAACCGCTAATCGATGCCGCCTTGCGCTGAAGGATCCAGCGCCGATTGGCAGGAGTAGGGCAGTCGTCTCACCTGTCCTCGGACGCCGGGTGAGGGCACCCGGCCTACAGGAGCATCGCATCGAACTTGTAGGCCGCGTGCCCTCACGCGGCGTTTTGAAAAAGAAAAACCGCTAATCAATGCCGCCTTGCGCTGAAAGGTCCAGCGGTGGCCGGCGAGGATTAGCGGTTGAATCGGTTAAAGGGTTGGGGCGTTATTCCTTTTTTTCGCTTTTGTTCTCGCTTTTGCCCTCGCTGCTTTTCTCGTCCGGCGCGCCGCCTTTGCGCCTCTTGCCCTGCGCTTTCATAAATTCCTCCCATTTGGTGAATTGATCGGCAGTAAGGATCTCTTTCATTTTCTTGCGCATGTCGTCGCGCGCGGCCGTCACCTTCTCGCGCCGCTCGCTCTGGTCGAGGTCACGGGCTTCCTTCATCGTTTTGTCCATGTCTTCCATCGCCTTTTTGACCTTGGGTTTTTGCTCGTCGGTCAGATTGAGTTCTTTGGACATGCGCTCCAGGCGCTGCTCGGCGCTCATTTTTCCCTTTTTGGCGTCTTTGCCGGCATCCTGCGCAGTGGCGACGGTGGCGCAAGCCAGCAGCCCGCCCAGTACCACCGCTGCGAACAAACTAATTCTCGTTAGTTTCATTTTTTTATGTGTTCTTTTGTTGGTTTTTGGACAGTCCCCAAGCTGCGTGCTGGCGGACCGCCGGTAATCAAAGAGTTAGACGCTGGCAGCGGCGAATGGTTACATGAGGATACTGGATGGTGGATGATGGAAGATGGATGGTGGATGCAAGGATGCTGGATACTGGATGCTGAATGCTGGATGGGGATGGTGGACAATCCGCTTGGACAAAGTGCAGGACGAAGTGGAGGACAAAGTAATGGGTTTTAGCTCTTTTTGAGCTGGAGCGTTGAGATGACCTCCTGGACGCCATCGGTTTCGAATGCAAGCAACATGGCTTTACCTATGGCTTGCACGGAGGAAACCGTCCCCGATAACGTCACAACGCCTTGGGTTGTGTTCACAGAAATACTCAACGCCGAGAGATCTCGATCAGCCAGCAGCTTGCCCTTGATTTTGGCGGTGATGCGGGCGTCGGCGGTGCCATCGGCAATGGCCTGGCCGGCGGCTTTGGCTTTGCGGCGGATGACCTGGCCGGTGCGGCTCAGTTCGTCCTTGAGGTCCTCCGCCCGCAAATCGAGCACCTTTAGCTGTGCCTGGACAGCCTGGCCGGCAGATTTGGCGGCGCTCTGAATCTCCCCACCGGCAGCGTGCACGTGCGCCTTGCCTTGCGCGGTGCTGTAATACCACGCGCCGGCTCCGCCAAGGAGAATGCCGGCCAGCAATGCGAGAAAAATTTTCATACCTGAACTTGCGGAGGCAAAAGGTATCTGTGCGGCCCAAGTATGTCGAGTGCGGAGTGGCCAATGCAACTCGTTCGGGGATCGCGGCCAACTCGTAGCGCAGGTTTCCAACCGGTTTCCAACCTGCTGTATCGCAGTGCTTCCAGCCTGCGGCCGCCTGAATGGTCTTTGGCGCCCGCGCACAATTCGAGAGAGCTCATAACTGAGGAGCGGTCTGCCGATTGGAAATCGGCGATACAGAGATTGGAAATCTGCGCTACAATTCGTCAGCTTAAGCCGCTCACCCGCTCGATTTCCATGGCCACCAGGCAGACGTCGTCTTCGAACTCTTTGCCGCCGGAGACATGTTGAACATCTTCGAGGAGTTTGTCGAAGAGCTGATCGGCGGGCAATGACGAGTGCTGGCGAACGGCGGCAAGAAGCCGCTCCTGGCCGTATTCCTCGTGGTTGGCGTCCTCGACCTCATAGATCCCGTCGGTGAAGAGAAGGATCAGGTCGTGAGGCGCAAGCGGGCAACGGCAGGTAGGATAGAGCGGTTTGGCGAACAGCCCGAGAGCGGGTCCGTGCCGCGGGTCTATGTTCTTGAGCGGTTCGGTCAAGCCTGCGCCTCTCTGGATGCGCAATGCGCTGGGATGCCCCGCGCTGGCAAAACGCAACTCCCCGGCAGCCACGTCGGCTACCATGTAACAGGCCGTCGCCAAAAAGGGCTCCTTGGTGCGGCGCAGGATAGCGTGCAGGCTCCGGTTGATTTCCGTCAGGAATTTGCCGGCATCCGCGGCCACAGGCATGAGTTCTTCGACCAGGCCCCGCATGATGGCTGTGACCAGCGCCGCGCGCAAGCCGTGGCCCATGACGTCGCAAATAAAGACGCCGGCTGTAGAATCAGTGATGGCGAAGATGTCGAAAAAGTCGCCGCCTACGGCGGCGGCTGGCAGATAGCGATGTGAAAAGCGGATGGCGCTTTGTTCCGGCGCAACCGAGTGAGGAAAGGTCGGATATTGTTGCGGGAGGAAGATTTCCTGGATTTCGCGCGCCATGTTGAAGTCGGCTTCGAGCTGGGCGTTCTTGGAGCGAAGTTCTTCGGCATAGCGGCCAAGCTGTTCAGTCAGGCGCTTGCGTTCGATGGCGTAGCGCATCGCGCGCACGAGGAGCTGGCCGTCCACCTGTCCTTTGACCAGAAAATCCTGGGCGCCCTCGTGAACGGCTTCAACTGCCAGGGCGGTGTCATCCAAACCGCTGAGCACGATGATCGGCACGCGCGGCGCGAACGCGTGCAACTGGGTAAAGGTTTCCAGCCCATGGCTGTCGGGCAACGAGAGATCGAGCAGGACCACAGAGATTCCTCCTTCCGCCAGCCGTGCCATGCCGGCCTTCAGCCTCTCTACGTGCTCTACCTCGAAGACATTGTCTCCGGTCACGGACAGCATGTGTTCAAGCAACCGCACGTCTCCCGGGCTGTCTTCGATCAGCAGCGCGCGCATGCGATGCGGCGCCGAGCGCGGCTTTTCTTTTTCTGTCGCGTCTGTCTCAGCGGACCGAGTATTCAATACATTTATTGCGCTTTGCATATTTGCCGGGGAACGAATCTACCTGTGACAAGATACGCTTGCTCTTGCGGGGCGCAAGCGGGTCAAACCCCTGCTGAGGCTGAACAACGAAGGAGCGAAGAAACGAAGAATTGACAAACGAATGGGGACAAACGAATTGTAGCAAGGTTCAGGGTTCAGGGTTCAGGGTTCGGGACACTTTGTCTTTCACTTTGTCTCCTCATGAACCAGACAGTAGGACGGGCGTCCCGCCTGTCCCCAAAGTGGTCGCGCAAAGGGGCAGGCGAGACTCCTGCCCTACTTTCGCGGACAGGACACCCGCGCTCCCAGGGCTCACGGCTTTGGCACGGGGCGCTTGCCAAGCACTCGAGCGAGGCTGGTGCGGGCATCGGCATCGCCGGGGTCCAAGCGCGCGGCTTCCTGGTATTGAGCGATTGCCTCCTCGATTTGGCCTTTGCCTTCAAGAGCGGCTCCAAGGTTATAATGGGCTGCGGCAATTTCCGGATTGAGACGAATGGCCTCGCGGTACTGGATTAGCGCCTGGTCCTGCTCGCCTTTTTTCAGCAGCGCCGATCCCAGGTTGTTGTGCGCCTCGGCGTAGTCCGGATTCAGTTGAATGGCTTGCTGGTATTGCGCGATGGCTTCGTCGATCTGATTCTTCCGATCAAACGCTATACCGAGGTTAAAGTGTGTCTCGGCACCATTCGAGTTGAGGCGATTGGCCAGTTGAAACTGGACAATTGCCTGGTCGGTTTCGCCTTTGCGCAGCAGGGTCGAACCGAGGTTATTGTGTGCTTCGGCGCTATTGGGGTTGAGTCGAATGGCTTCCGACAGTTCCACAACCGCCTCGTCGAGTTGGCCCTTTTTGCTGAGGGCGTTGCCAAGGTTATTGTGGACGTCGGCGTAGTCTGGTTTGATGCGGATGGCTTCACGGTAATGGCGGATGGCCTCATCGCTGCGGCCATGCTTGGTGAGATCCTGGGCGAGGTTGCAGTGCGCGATATAATTTCCCGGTACGGCATTCAATGCATGCTCAAAGAGCGTTTGGTCGTCCGTCCAATAACCGAGCTGATGCCATGTCAAAGCCATATAGATCACTGTCGCCGCCGACCCGGTCCCCCGGACGATAACGGCAGGAAGCCGCCAGCGTCCGATTAGCTCGCAAGCACCCCAAACCACCATGAGCAATATTCCCAGCGAAGGCAGATAGGTGTAGCGATCGGCCATTGCCAGGTCGCCCACCTGCACCAGGCCGATGACAGGCACCAGTGTGCCCACAAACCAGAGCCATCCGGTCACCAGGAATGGGTATTTCCGCGACTTCAGTAGAGCCAGCGCGGAAATTCCGCACAATGCCGCGGCGGCCAGGCCGACCTCGAGTGTCGGCCACCGGCCTGGGTGCGGGTAGAACACCGCGAGATTCGCCGGCCAAAACAACTTCCCCAGGTAGCGGCAATAGGAGATCAGAGCGTTGGCGGCGCGCACGTCAAATGGCAGCTTTCCTTTGGCGATCATGGCCCCACCCTGTTCCTGCACCAAAAACGTTATCACGCAAGCTGCTATTGAAAGCGCCAGGAATGGCAGTTTTTCCGTTGCCAAACGCCAGGCAGTGCCGGACCGCACCCGCCTCAATGGCCAATAGTCCAGCAGCAGCATGACAAAGGGCCACGTGACTAGCATCGGTTTACTCATCAAACCCAAAGCGAGGAACAAGAGAGCGGCCAGATAATAGACAACTGACCACTGACCACTGACCACTGACCATGAGGTGCCAGGGATCGTCCATGAACCGACTGACGGCGCATTGCCGGCGCGGACCGACTTTGGACTTTGGACGTTGGACTTCTTGTCCGCCGTAGCTTTAGCGGAGGAGGATGGACTTACGGCTTGCCCCTCGACCCCCGACTGCGCATAACGGACGTAAAAGATCAGGCTCAGCAGTCCGAAGCATCCACTCAGCACGTCCTTGCGTTCGGCCACCCAGGCAACCGATTCGACGCGCAAAGGATGCAGAGCAAAGAGCAAAGCCACAAAGAGGCTGCGGAACATTGCGCCTGTCATTTGCGAAAACAATGCAAAGACCAGGGCCGCGTTGATTGCGTGCAGGCATACGCTGGTCAGATGGTGACCCCACGGTTTCAGACCGTAGAGTTGGCAGTCCATCATGTGCGAGATCCAGGTCAGCGGATGCCAGTTGGCCGCGTAGCCGGTTCGGAACGCCCACCCGACGGCTTGAAGGCTTAACCCGCCGGTGACGTGCGTGTTTTCGAACACGTACTGGTTGTCGTCATAATTGACGAATTCATGGCTCGTCGCCGGCCAATAGACAACCAGGGTGACCAGACTCAGCAATGCTGCTATGAGCCATTGCGTTCTTTGCGTTCTTTTGCGGCTCGTCTGCGCTGTCCGATTATTCATTAGAATCTTCGCAGGCCGCGCAAATTTTTGAGACAGAATCATGGCAGGACAGAATCATTTCTGGTTGAGTATGATTCTGTCTCTCAATGATTCTGTCTATCTTCGGCTGCGGCTCTGCCGCGCTGTGTTCATTCGTGGTTAAAGAGGGCTGGCCGAAATCCCACTAGCTTTTTCGGCCGAGGAGGTGCTGAGCAAGGGCCTCGAGCGCAGGGGCGCGGCCGCGAAATGGCTTGAGGGCATCAAACGCTTTGCGAGTCAGCCGCTCAGCGATGCGGCGGGATTCGGCGAGGCCCACGATCGCGGGGTAGGTGGCCTTTTTCGCCCTGGTATCTTTGCCGGCGGTTTTGCCGAGTTGCGCGCTGGTCTGGGTGACATCGAGGATGTCGTCAATGACCTGGAACGCCAAGCCGACGTTGCGACCAAACGTGGTTAGGGCTTGGAGATGGGCCGCGCTGCAATTGGCGCTCATGCCGCCCAGACGCACTGAGCAGCTCAGCAGCGCCGAGGTTTTGCGCTCGTGAATGTAGCGAAGTTGTTCTTGCGAAAGCTTGCGGCCTTCACCCTCCAGGTCGGCGACCTGCCCCGCAATGAGGTGAAGCGACCCGCTTGCGCGGGCGAGTTCGAGAATCATGTCCAGATGAGAAAAGCGCGGCGGTTTGGCAGCTTGCGCGGCGATCTCGAAGGCCTGGGTCAAAAGGGCGTCCCCGGCCAGAATGGCAATGCCTTCGCCGAAAACTTTGTGATTGGTCAGTTTCCCGCGGCGATAATCGTCGTTGTCCATCGCGGGCAAATCATCGTGAATGAGCGAGTAGGTGTGGATGCACTCGACCGCGCAGGCCAAGGGCAGCGCCCCTGCCTGAGTGCCGCCACAGGCTGCCGCCGCGGCCAGGCAAAGCGCAGGTCGAATCCGTTTGCCACCGGCGAAAAGCGAATAACGCATCGCGCGGTGAATGGTCGTGGGGCGAGTTGTCGCGGATGGCAGAAAATCGTCCAGGGCATCGTTCACAGCCGCCGTGCTGGAGGCCAGGAATTCATTGAGGTCGAATGTGGCATTTTGGATCGGGCTGCGCGTTCCATGTTTACTCGAGTTCCGCTTCATCGCTAAAAATAGTCACGAAACGGCCAGATGGGCGCAAGAAACAAGATCGAGGACTGGGGCCAATCCGGGATGGTTCTGGGGTCGGCGCCCCATTGAGCCGCAGTCCAGCCACCCATTCATTTTTTAAGTGTAGTAATTGTGTGCCGGGACGACTTAACCAAAGGAACGTTATGGCTGATGAAAGCAGCTTGCGAAACAGTGGCGGGGCGGACGAAACGACCCCGATGGCCCAAGGGGCTAGTTCGGAATGCCCGGCGGAAAGCGGCGTGCCCGAAATCAGAATTGGAAAGGCGCAGGTTCCGGCGGAGGTCAACGGCCAGAGCACAACGGTCGAACTCTTCACCATGAGCATGGGCGAAGAGGCGATTTACCTGGCGCCGCTAAAGACCTGGAGCCAATTGGACCTATTCAAATGGAGGGTGCAGGGCAAATTGCCGGGCACACCGGCCGGTTTGGAGATCGCCGCCGACCACGTGAAACTGGCGGGCGAGACCATCTGGACCAGCGATTTGGATGGGTGCGCCAAACTGGAGCGGGCCTTTAACCAATGGCTGGCGCTGGAACGCGGGACCATCGAACTGGCCAAACAAAAGGCCCAAACCACTGCTCCGGCAGAACCGGTGGCGACGGCGGACGAGGAGCTGCCGCATTACAAAATTGAAATGGACAAGACCGCACAGCCGCACATCGTTTGTATGGAGGGCCGGGACGTCGCCGCCAATGTGGCAATTACGGCGATTGGGATTAATAGCCTCATTACGCAGGGCCTGATACGCCGGCCGCAGGATTGGAAAATCGGGGCTTTGCGGGAGTGGATCGAACTGGATGGCCATGTTTTCAAAATCAAAGATGGCGACGCCGGTCTGCTTGAACTCGAACGAGCTTTGAATGAACGTTATGTTCCCGCAGGGGCAGGCGATTCGGGCCGGGACGTGATGGTATTTGCCAATCCGGGGTCCTCGAGCGGATTCGACATTCAGTTTCCCGTGATTGAAGGCGTGGTTGAAAACAAGCGCCGGCACCTGGACATCGAGGCAATGGAATTGTTGTCCGACCCGCAGCGGTGCCGGGTTTTGCGCAAAGGCATCATCGTAAAGCTCGCCCCGCCCGACCTGATCTTCAAAATGCAAACCGCAGATGGAGGCGAACGCAACCTGGAACCGGGCCCGCAGAATGCGATCATGGTGACCGGGCCGGATGGGCAGAGGAAAGCGATAGATCTAAGCCAACCGGTCAGCCACCTCGGCCTCGGCGCGCCTGAACTTACCGAGATTTTCAATCACCCGTCGGTAAACCGTCGCGCCCGGCGGAAACTGCAGGCCGAGGGCGGGTTCGACGGGTGGCTCGAGGCGGCCTGAAGGCGCGCGGCGCAATGGCTCAGAAGGTGTGAATAATTGTAGCAGCCGAGGTAACGAGGCTCTAATTATTTTGTGACCTGCTCGTGTACGCAGGGGTAATTCTGTTTCGTCGCAGCGTTTCGCAGATCGATTACGGAAAACAATCCAGGTGGTTGGTCGAGTTTTGACGCGAGGCGGCCGAGTGGGATTGGCTGGATCGCGTCGAGTACCTGCCTCGGTAGTGGAGTCATTCCCCCATAGCCTTAACTGTGGTAAAAGCTCACCGTACTATTGTCTTTCGCAAAGAGAGGTGAGCAGATGAAACCGCGATTCCAGGATAAGGCTACACGTAAACGAAACACGGCTCGAATCACACAGCAGAAGTTCAAGGGCGGCAAAGGGCTACAGATCGAGAAAGCCGTCACCATCAACCGATCGCCAATGGATTTGTATTCATTTTGGCGTCAATTTGAAAAGCTCCCAATGTTTATGACCCATCTGCGGACCGTCACGGAGCGCGAGGACGGCACCTCCCATTGGGTGATGGAAACGGACAAAGGCAAGACCCTGGAATGGCACGCACGCCTGATCGAGGACAGGCCCGGCGAGATGCTTTCCTGGCAATCGCTGGAGAACGCGGATGTGGACAACGCCGGCTCGGTCTGGTTCATGCCGGCTGCCGGTGGGCGGGGGACCATGGTGCGCCTGAAAGTCCGCTACAACCCGCCCGGCGGAAAACTCGGCGCGGCCTGGGCCAAAATCACCGGCCAAAGCGCGGAAAAGCAGATTGCCGACGAACTGCACCGGTTTAAGGCCCTCATGGAAACCGGCGAGATCCCGACCAGCGAAGGACAACCTAAGGGAGGAAAGGATTGATTTTGCATGAAAGCGCTTTGTTGGTACGGCAAACATGATGTGCGGGTGGAAAATGTTCCGGAACCGAAAATCATAAATCCGCACGACGCAATCATTCGGATCACGACCACTGCGATCTGCGGTTCCGACCTGCACCTCTACAACGGGTTCGTTCCCGAGATGGAAGCGGGCGATATTCTGGGGCACGAGTTCATGGGCGAGGTGGTTGAGGTCGGCAAGGAAGTGAAAAATTTGAAAAAGGGCGACCAGGTAGTCGTTCCCTTCACCATCGCGTGCGGGCACTGCTTTTTCTGCAAACGACAACTTTGGTCCTGCTGCGACAACACAAACCCTTCGCCGCACGAATCCGAAGTGGAGACAGGCTACCCCGCCTCGGGACTTTACGGCTATTCGCACGTGCATGGCGGTTATGCCGGCGGTCAGGCGGAATACGCCCGCGTGCCCTTCGCGGACGTAGGCCCACTCAAGTTGCCAGAGGATCTGCCAGACGAGAAAGTGATCTTTCTATCGGATATCTTTCCGACCGGCTATATGGCCGCCGAGAACTGCAATATTCGGCCCGGTGATACAGTGGCCGTGTTCGGCTGCGGGCCCGTAGGACAGTTCGCTATCAGGAGCGCGTTCCTCCTGGGCGCGGAGCGCGTGGTGGCTATTGACGATGTCCCGGAGCGTTTGTCTATGGCTCGCGAGGCAGGCGCGCATACCATCGAAGCCAATGGGACCACGTTCGATGAGTTGAAAGAACTCACTGGCGGGTTCGGCCCCGACGCCTGCATTGACGCCGTGGGCCTGGAAGCGCATGGCAGCACTGCCGATGCGCGCACGGACCGGACAAAACAGGCGCTCAAGCTCGCCACAGATCGGCCTCACGTATTGCGGCAGGCCATCCAGTCCTGCCGCAAGGGCGGCACGGTTTCGATTCCGGGCGTTTACATGGGAGCGCTGGACAACTTCCCGTTTGGGGTCGCGTTTGCGAAAGGCCTCACATTGCGCATGGGCCAGACACACGTCCAAAAGTACATGGAACCGCTCCTCGAAAAAATCCAGACCGGCGAAATTGATCCGTCCTTCGTCATTACACACCGCCTGAGTCTTAACAACGCCGCCAAAGGTTACGAAACCTTTGCGGAAAAGAACGATGGTTGTATTAAGGTGATTTTGAAGCCGTAATGCACAAGGCATCACGTAGCGATGGCCCGAAATTAGCCGTGGGCTTCAGCCCACGGAGAACGAATCGAAAGAGTCGCGCGTCGCGTAGCGACGCTTGAACACCGTGAAATCGTCCATTTTCAGGCGTCGCTACGCGACGCGAAAACCTCGCCCGCACCGACCGTGGGCTGAAGCCCACGGCTACTGTCGCTAGGCTACTGTCGCTAGGCCGCTACGCGGCCCGTCGTCGGCTAGTTTTCCCGCGCTGGGCGAAACGCGCGAAGCGTCTTGGAGTGCGCCAGTCCTCTGGCGCTTTCACTCTTTCCGAAGGGAGCAGCCAAAGCGCCAGAGGACTGGCGCACTCCAAGAGCTTCGCAACAAGCTCACTTCTCCAACCGCCAAACCCAATCGCCCTTTTCCCAATCCACCTGTCCATCCTTACCCTTCATCGCTACGGTGCCGCCATCATCGGTTTCGTTCCACCCGACCGAGTAAAGAACGTATAGCCCATCCTCCGTGCGGCGATATTTCAGCGGTTGGCCGTTGATGATGTCGTGCGGCAATTTTGGAACAAACTCCGGCACGAGCTTTTCCAGAGTTTCAGGAAAAGCGCCATGCGCGAGGCGATACCGTTCGAGAGCGCAGGCCACCATCATGGCATCCACGCCGGCCTGTCCGTAGGCTGTTCTCTGGACGGCGCGTGTCAATGAGGGGAGCAACAGCGCCGAGAAGACCTGATGACGAAAAACTGCATGCCGTGACAGCTTAGCGTATCGCAAGTCCGCCTCCCGGCACGCGGCCGGGCTGATCGTCCGGGTTTTCGAATCTATGGCGCCAAGAATGGAATCTTCAAGCAGCCGGTTATAGTTCAGCCGTTCGAAGTAAAACCAGCCCTTCGGCATTGAGGCCACTAAGGCAGCTTCGGCATCAAAGTTATAGTCGTTGGGTTTATCGGGGAATGGGAGTTGGCAGATCAGTTTGAAGCGGCTATAAGGCTTGGCCTGAATCCATTCGATCCCCTTATCGCCCAGGAGCACCCGCTCCCCATCGAATGTGTGTTTTAGATCGCCGCAGAGGTCGAGCCTGGCTAAGCGCTGCTGGATTGCCTGCAGTTGCGCGCCAGACCATTGATGTCTCGCCAACCCTTCGGCCAGCGGCTGACGCACAATTCCCAATTGCGCCAGGCGAACAAGCTGGGAGATGATGAGGGGCTCGTCACGGGTTGCGTCAACAAGACGGAAACTCAGATCAATGTCTTTAAATGCCAAATCCGATTGATCGAGAGCCAGGTGAGCGGACGCGCGGAGTTGGAGGACCAGGGACAGGCGTTTCATTACTGCCAGGTGTGGCAGCAGGATGGCGGCGGGATCTTCGTTTTCGTACCGAATATTAAAGCGTGAATACGGTCGGGTGCTGGCGGCTGCGATTTCCTGGAGGACGGGGTCACATTCGGACAGGTCTTCGAGGACGGCCCTGGCGGCTTTTTGGTTTGCGGCTGGGTCGGAGATTGGGGCTGTTTGATCCAGTTCGTTCGTCACCGTCGCTCCCTCACGGTCGCGGCTCTGTTTGTTGCGGCCCTGCTGGTAGGCCGCTTGCCAGGCGATCAGATCGGTTCGCGCTTTGAACCATGAATTGGAGGCAGGCTCTTTGGGCGCCCTTAAAGCCAGGGAAGCGGCATTGAAGCGGTGGGGGAAGTCGTACACGCGCGCCACCGCATTGGTGTCCCGCTGCGTCTGCGTGCCCGCAAGGAAATCATACAGCGGCGCCAGAAAAGGAGTCATTGCGAAATTCTCCGAATCCAGCACCCGCGGCGGAACCAGGGCCGATGCATCAGGCAATTCGCCTCGTGTTCGCGCTTCCGTCCGGTACTTCTCCCATGCCCGTCGTCCCCGCCAATCCTCCTCGGCATAAAACAGAAAGATTCCTAAAACAAGCAGCCCTAAAAGCAAAAGCAGTCCGCGCCAGCCCAACAGCCTTCTGAATCCTGATGATTCGTTCACATCCGATTGGACAAGAGCCGAAGGCAATCGTTTTGCATGACTCTGCCTCACAGCCGCGCCTCGTTTAGAGAACGAGAGTTGCGCGGAACCAGCAAAAGCCAAAGCGGCAGAGGACTGCCGCACTCCAAGACGCTTCGCGCAATAGGACACGCTCAGAAGTCGCGTAGCGTTTGGAGTGCGCGGCATTCCCGCGCTTTCGTTTTCGGAATTCTCAACAGGTCCGAGGTCGGAAGGCGCCGGGGGCAGGCCCCGTTTTAACGTTTTTAACCTTTTTAACGTTTTAACTTTTTTTAGTCAGCCACCGCTCCATACTCTCCGGCCCCGCTTTCTTATTTACATGCCGGTCATGGCGGAAAATGAACCACACGGCCCGCGCGATTTTGAAGGGATTTCCCGCGCGCGGCCAGCGGCGGTGCTTTAGCGAATAAAAGAAATCACAGAAGTGTACTCGCGCATCGGCCGCCCGGATTAAGGCGGGCATCCTGGGCGACAGCGAGCGGCATTGCGACCACCCTGCATAAAACGCATACGTGTACTGGAGCCAATACTGCCAACGATTTGTTCGAATGAGCCGCTCCGTGAGACTGCCCGGTGTCGAACGCGCCACAACCAACGGCTCGCCCACTTGCACCAACTCCCCTGAGCGCAAACCCAGCTCGCTCAAAAATGCAACATCATTGCCGTAAGCCAATCGCGAGTAGTCAAATCCGTACGGATTTTGGATCTCGATGTAATGATCGAACACCTCACGCGCCGCTTCAGTTGAAAACAAGTTGCACATCTGCGTCACCGGGAAAATCTTGGCGAAAATTCCCAGCGCATACGCGTCGCCCTTGAGGCGGGTCGTGGGATACCGTTCGTTCAAGAGCTCCCATGAAGGGCTTGGCTGATCGAGGTTTGCAGGCTCGATTTTCTCTTTCGGATCGTCCGGCAGGTAATAGCGATAGGCATTGCAGCCGGCCAGGAGGTCATTCGGATTCTGCGACAGCGTGCCTGCAAGCGTCTCGGCGAAACGAGGCAAAAGGAGATCGTCCGACCAAACCCAGGTGCAATAATGCCCACGCGCTTCATGCAGCAGCTTGCGCCAGGCGCGCAGTGGGCCCGAATTGGTAGGGCTGGTCAGGACCCGGATGCGCGAGTCCGCCGCCGCGAAGCGGTTGATGATGTCCAGCGTGCCATCTTTGCTGGCTTCGTCATAAATGACGATTTCGATGTCCTTGAGCGTCTGGCGGCAGCACGACTCGATGGTTTCGCCCGCGGTCGAGGCGTTGTTATGGGTGGGGATAAGTAGGCTAACAAGAGGCATGGGTGTTTTGTAATCTTAATCTTTCTCTTACTCTTAATCTCCGCTGTGTTGCGTATTGCGTGTTGCGTGTTCCGTCCCGAGCGGTGTTGGCTCTTTCTCTTTCCTGCAAACTTCGCTCCAATCTACTCCCGAAACGGGCATTAAGATTAAAAGAAAGATTAGGATTAAGAATAAAAAACTTACAGAATCGGTTCTTGCGCTTGACTTCCCGACGTCCTTACGCCATTAACCGTGCCATTAAACGCATCTCCAACACCTGTACACTATGAATCTGTTCCGGCGAAAGAGTGTAACTGACCTTCAGGCAGAAGCGCTGAGTGATCAAAGCCTTAAGCGGGCTTTAGGCGCAGTAAACCTCACCGCCTTGGGGGTCGGTGCCATTATCGGCACCGGTATATTCGTTTTAACTGGGACTGTGGCGGCACAAAACGCAGGACCGGCTGTTGTTCTCTCTTTTGTGTTGGCGGGCTTGGCATCCGTTTTCGCAGCGCTCTGTTACAGCGAATTCGCCTCGCTCGTGCCGATGGCGGGCAGCGCCTATACTTATGGATATGCGACCCTCGGGGAGTTGTTCGCCTGGATTATCGGATGGGACCTCATACTCGAGTACGCGGTTGGCGCGATTACTGTCGCGATTGGATGGTCTGGCTATGTAGTATCATTTCTTCGCGATTTCGGCATCAACATCCCACCGCAACTCTCAGCCGCCCGAGGCACGGAAATGATCCAGATTCCTTCCGCGCTGGCGGCCGGCATGAAGATAAAGGCCGGTTGGGTTGCAATCGGCAGCGGTCTCGCAGACCAGATCAAAGCATTGGGAACTGACCCAGCGTCGCTGCAGCATGCAACTGCCATTTTCAACTTGCCCGCGGTCATTATTATTTTCCTGGTCACGACGCTGCTGGTGATAGGAATTAAAGAGTCGGCGAATTTTAATAATCTGATTGTTTTCGTGAAACTGGCAGTTGTGCTGCTCTTTATTTTTGGCGCTGCCAAGGCAATCAGCACCACCAATTGGCAGCCATTCATTCCTCAAAACACAGGTGAATCCGGCCACTTCGGCTGGTCAGGCATTATGACGGGCGCTGGGATTGTGTTCTTCGCCTATATCGGGTTTGACGCCGTCAGCACCGCAGCCCAGGAAGCCAAAAACCCCCAGCGCGATATGCCTATCGGCATCATAGGTTCGTTGCTCATCTGCACCGTGCTTTATATATTGGTGTCCGCCATCGCCACAGGCGTAGTGCCCTATACCCAACTCGACGTTCCCGATCCGATTGCCGTAGCCGCGGACCGGGCCGGCATGGGTTGGATGGGTCAGCTCATTAAATTAGGGGCCATTGCCGGACTCTCATCGGTCATTCTGGTGATGCTTCTTGGGCAGTCCCGCGTGTTTTACAGCATGGCGCGAGACGGGCTGCTGCCGCCTGTGGTTAGTCAGGTCCATCCGCGTTTTCGCACTCCATGGATCACCTCCATTGTGACAGGTGTTGGAGTAGCCTTTTTCTCCGCCGTGTTTACAGTTCGCGAGGCTGGGAGCCTTTGCTCGATTGGCACGCTGTTGGCCTTCGTGATCGTGTCGGTTGGAATTCTCGTCCTACGCATTGAGCAGCCTGAACTGCCGCGCAAATTCAAGACACCCATGGTTTGGTTCGTTGCACCGGCTGGGGCTATTTCAGCCCTGGCATTGATGATCGCCCTTCCTCGAACTACGTGGATTCGGTTGATCGTCTGGTTTGTGATCGGAATAGTTTTTTATTTCTCCTACAGTATCCGTAATAGCAAGCTAGCCAAGGCTTCAGCAGTGCAGGTCCCGAAGTGAGGTTCGGCCTCGAAGCACCGGGCTTAGACCCTCAGCCCGCTTTGGCTTGCCCCGAAAAACGAAAGCGCGGGAATGCCGCGCACTCCAAACGCTGCGCGAGGCCGGACGCGGCTGCGAAATCGCGGAGCGTTTGGAATGCGGCGCACTCCGCCGCTTTTGATTCTCTTTCGTCCCTGACGGGACTCGTCGCGTTGCCCCATCACGCTCCCACCGATGAATCGGTGGGCTATTCTCTTTCGTCCCTGGCGGGACTTTTCGATTACAAAACCCTGCTCAACTCCTCTCTCAATCTCCTCCGCCCCCTAAATAACCTGGACTCAACCGCCTTCTCCGTCGTGTTCAACACCGCGGCAGCTTCGGCCACCGACATTTCTTCCCATTCGCACAGGACAATCGCCTCCTTCTGGTCCTGCGGCAGATGATCTACCGCCAGACGCACCATCGCCAGACGCTCGGCTTCATCGGCCTCTTCGCGTGGTGTCGGATTCCGCGAAGCAAGGGTGTCCGCCAGCGTGGTGCCTTCG
>PSRM01000025.1 GCA_003176045.1 Verrucomicrobiota bacterium
GCCCAGGCCGCGAACTGGCTTGGCGCCATTGCGGTCGCGCACAAAGCCTATCCCCAGGCCGAAAGGCTGCTGCTCCAGGATCCCGACCAACTCTTCACAACCATCGCCGATCTGTCTCCCAACGAGCGGCGCCTCGCCGTCAGTAATATCGTGCAACTCTGCCATGCGTTGGAGAAACCTGACCAGGCCGCCGAATGGAAGCAGAAACTGGCCGATTTTGGGAAGGCCTCGAAGTAGTTTCTATCTTTAGTCGTCCTCGTTGTCGTCCTCGTTCTCGATTTTTTCATGTCCTATCTTCAATCTATTATCCTGGGTTGCGGCGAAGTCGCGCTATGATCATCCGGTAAATAATTTCAAGGTTGGTTTCCTCGACCTTTTTCTGAGTAGTGCGCGCCCGCGAAAGCTGCTACCATTTCAGCCGTGTGAGCGACGTCACTCGCATCCTGACGGCCATCGAGCAAGGCGATCGGCAAGCCGCTGACCAACTGCTGCCATTGGTCTATGAAGAGCTGCGCAAGCTGGCCGCCTCCCGAATGGCAAATGAGGCAGCCGGTCAGACGTTGCAACCCACCGCGCTGGTTCACGAGGCCTGGCTGCGTTTAGTGGGCAAGCAAAACCCGAATTTCGCAAATCGCGCCCACTTCTTCGCCGCGGCCGCCGAGGCCATGCGCCGCATCCTCATTGACAACGCTCGTCGCAAGCACGCGCTACGCCATGGCGGCGGCCAGCAACGGGTAGATCTGGAGCAGGTGCAACTGGCCTCCATGGCTGACGACGATCAATTGCTGGCTGTCAACGACGCTCTGGACAAACTGGCGGCACAAAATAAGTCCGAAGCTGAATTGGTCAAACTCCGCTACTTTGTCGGCATGACCCTCGAAGAAGCTGCCGATGCTTTGGGTATTTCCGCGCGCACCGCTGACAATTACTGGGCCCACGCCCGCGCCTGGCTCTTCCGCGAACTGAAGGCGCAGGGATCTTAACGCAAAGGCGCAAAGGCGCTAAGGCGCTAAACAAAGAGAGGACTGACAGAATTATTTTGGGCAAAAAAATTTTTCTGTCCCGAAATTTTTCTGTCAGCTACTCGGCGTCCGACCTTTGATTGAAAATCACGGCCCGACAGTCAGCGTCGCGGTGGCGCTGTTGGTTGAAAACACGTCAACGTCATCGGGGCCGGTCATTTGACGCACCATAACGTTGTAGGAACCGGCCTGGGCGGCGGTTACATTGGTAAGCGTCAGCGATGCGGCTGTGCTGCCGGCAAGCAACCCACTGTTGAAGTACCATTGGTAGTCGAATGGCGGGGAGCCGGAAACGCCAACGCTGAAAGTTGCTGTTCCGCCCACAGGTACAGATTGGGATGCCGGTTGCGAAGTGATCGACACGGGAGCTATGACACTGCGCACGGCTATGGCGGTATTGTTGGCGAGGTTGGGCTCGGTCTGGGCGCAGGCCACGTTCACTATGTTTGAAATTGTTCCTGCCGAATTGGGAGTCACTGTGATGGTCACTGTGGCTGATTGACCGGGAGCGAGCCCGCCCAGATTGCCGGTAACCAGATTGGGGGAGGTGGTGGAATTGCCGACGCTGCCCTGGCTGGAAGTTGCTGACACAAACGTGACGCTTGCAGGCAGGGCGTCGGTGAGGGTGACTAGCGTGAGTGGGTTGAGGCCGATGTTCTGCACATGGATAGAGTAGCTGAAGTTGGTGCCGACAATCAGGGGCAACGAAGGCGTGTTGGCGACGGCAGCCAGATCATTTGAGGCCACGAACGTAGCCGTCACGATATGCTCCGCGGTGATGTTGCTCACGGTCAATGTGGAAAGGCCGGACTGGGCCAGCACGCCGTCCAGATACCAATTGCCGATCGCGAAACCATAGCCAGGCGTGGCCGTGAAGGTCTGCGATTGCAAACCGCTTTTGACCACGATCCCGCTTGGCTCGATGTAACCGTTGGCGCCGGCCGATGCGAACAACGAAAACTGCCCGCTGGCGGCATCCTGGATCAGGCGGAAGTAGCGTTGGCTGTGGCCTGTTCCCATTGGGGCGTAAAACATTCCGTTGACCTGTTGCACTGGCAGGTCGGTAGCGTCGCTCCAGCCCGCCCCTGCCCCAAATTGAAGCCTGCCTTGGAGCCGAAATTGCGGGTAGCCGGGCGGGAGCACGGCCCAACGAAAGTGATCTATGCCGATGAGGGGATCGCTCGGGTCAAGCCAGAAGAAGGGCACCCACTCGAGGATCGGGATGTTGATAAACACCGGCGCGAGGTCATAAAAGAAGAATGGGTCAATCGAAGGCGCCACGAAATTGCCCGACAGATCAGCCAACGCGCCCGTCACGCTCAGCGAGAAGTTGCTGTGGATTACCCCGCTTATTTTCACGTTGCGCTGATACCAAACCCCGCAGGGAAAATGGCTCGGCTGCGGGTCGCCGGACGCGCAAAAGGCGCCGAAAAAGTCCTCTCCCACACTCTTGAGCTGGAAGTAATCGCCTAGATAAGGATTATACTGCAGGTTCGGGTCGTTATCCGGAAAGCTCGCCAGCACGCGGTCGGTTGTTTTGTTGAAGTTGCCGTTGTCGGCTCGCAGAAAGTGGACTTCCATGTTGCCGTTGGTCAGGGCGGCAAATAAGAGCCCGACCGTCCCGCCCTGCGCCACGGCCAGCGCCGGCAGGGCGGACGCAGCAATCGTGCTATAGACAAGCTGGAACGTCTTCCCGCCATTGGTCGAGGCCTGCAAGCGGATCAATGGTGCGTCGTTTACCACTTCCGTATAAGCGACATAAACATTGTCCACGTTCCCCGGGTCGAGGCCGATGGAACAACTGCTGCCAAGCCGCTCAGACCCCAGGGACGTGCCGCCGGATATCGGAAACACGATGCCGCGCGCCACTTGTGTGTCGTGGACGCCGTCGTTGCCGCCGTTCCCATTGATCGGCAGATCGTTGAAGCCATTGAGGCCGCGGTTGTCGTCGCGGACAAGTACCACGTCCGACACCTCATCTTGATTCGTGTCACCTTGAAAACGCACGAACGCGGCATAGACCCGCTTTCCGTCGGCGGAGACGGCGATGCGCACTGGCGGGCCGTCTTCAATGAATGGGGTTGCCTGCTCGATCGTCGTTGTATGCCAATTGGTGCCCACATAGAAATGCACTGTCGCCGTTCTGGGGAAATTATCGCCGTTCAGGCCGATGTAGATTTGGTCCGCACCGAAAGGGCTGACCACCACCACCCAGGGCTGGTCCAAATTCTGGCCGGGCAAGCTGTTGAAAAACGAAAAGGGCACGCCTGCCGTGGGATCGGAGGACTTCCACAATCCTACCGACTGATATACAGGGTATGGCAATAGCGCGGCGTAGGCGGTGCCGCTCGGACTCCAATCCAGCGTGACATCGCTGCTCTTGACCTTTTGAACCAGCGCCCAATGCACCCCGGAATCGGAAGAAGCAAAAAAATCATTCGTCCAGAAAGGCTCGAAGGTGTGCAGCACCAGCTTGCCGAAATTGGTCCCGGAACCCACGCCCAGACTGGGCTCAGAATTCTCATTGGTTTCACCGCTCATACTGTTCGGGATGACGTCCACCACGCCCAGGCGTTCGGGCAAAGTGAAGGATTGCGCACGAGCGCCGGCGGCCAGGGCCAGCAATAGCCCCAACATTCCGATGAGTGAATCGTTTTTCGGCCTCATGCGCTCTTGGGGATATACCCGTTTTTATCACGGTTTGCGCCGTTTAGCAACTTGATTTGCAGTGAATGCAGTGAATGGCACAAAACCGGTGCGAACCGATTCTCCGAGCGTTCGAAGGCGGTCATCGGGAGCGGTAGCGGCAGCTCGGTGATGAAGCGAGTGACGCGGGGACGAGGCCGTCCCTGCCCCTGTGCTGGGCGAGGCATCGGGGAGGTGGCAGACGCCTCGCTTGGGCCGCTGTGGCTATGTTATTTGAAAGCTTCCGCTTCTGAAGAAGGTAATCGCTTCTGCCAGGAACGCGCTATCGTCCTCTGGGAGGCGGATTGAATAGGTTTTGCTTCCTGCGACTGCTCTAACTGAATCGTTGAATAATTGGGCGAGAATACGCTCCTTATCCCTTCTCTGCGGATCGTCTAGTGCGTGCTCAAGCGCGGCAGCCAATTTCGCGGCATCGGATGAGGAGACGGTCTACCCGGCGTTCCAGTCGTAATCACCAGCCCAAGGGATCGCCCCAGCATAATTTTTTGGCACAATAGTGCCCGCCGGCTTCCAACCGTACTTTTCCGCTAGATTGAGGTAAAAGCCCCAGCCTGAGGTGGTGAGCCTAAAATGCCGGCCAGCCTCGTTTATCAAGTCCATTCCCATTTTATCAGGAGTTGGTTGCTTCTTCGGTCCCTGCCGCCAAACGCTTCCATCGCTGGCTTCGGAGCGGGTCATCCAGTCGGCGCAGAATTACGTACGGCCGCTCCGAACCTTCCGGTTTTGAACCCCGGAAATAAAAGACCAGCACGCGGCCGTCAAGCGCGCGGTGGATGAAAGCCCCATCCTTCGCTATCCGGTAGTCTGCGTGCTCCATAAACTTGCCGCGCTTGCCTGTCCTGAACTCCGCAAGGATACTGCCGAAGTCGATTGGTCGCCCGGGCAACAACATTTCTGATGGGATATCTAAGCCGTGGACTACTCGGTCCGCTTCAATTTCCATCTCAACCGCCCTCCTGGCCGCCCCTTCGCTCTCAGCCCACAATAGACCTGTGGCATGGTTGTGGTCAGATGGCCGCAAGTCTGCGTTGTGCGAAACTGCTGTGAGGTAGCAATTTGGGCCAAGCCTGAACAAAACGCCCTCCACATCCACGGCTTCTACTCCGATGTGGGACACCGGCGTCCAACACGGAACGCGTACAAGACTCGACCAACTCGGGCGGGAACTCACGGATACTTGAAGATTTGGCCCTGCACTTTGCCGGCTTGAAGAGCCTGGAGCGCCGCATCTCGCGCAGGGCCCATGGGCATTGACTCTACGGCGAAGTATTCGCCGTGGCGCGAGGGCCTGGCGAGATTTCCCACGGGTCTGAAAAGTGGTCCTTCCTTTGACCAGATTGTGACGGTGGCATTTCTGTTGGCTGACCCAATGACTGACAAATATCCGGGGACATCGCGGCTGGTGATCTGGTTCAGGGAGTTATTGGTGTAGTTGGCGCTACGGAGGTTTTGACCCGCGTTATCGCCCCCGGTCCTGGTGGCGCATGAGAACCCGGCTGGTTCAAAATAAGATTCAAGTTCGAGAATCAGTCCGGGAATCACTTCGGCGTTTTCCGCTACTTCCAAGCCCTGTCCGAACAGCCAGAGCAGGCGAGACAATCTCGAAATGGCCATAGAATAAAGCCTCAGGTCCAAGGCGGCCCTTCCCCGAGAATCCGGATGAGCGCATCAAACGAACTCAACGGGTGCGAGGATTGGCCAGCCGCAAAATTCCGCCGATATTCGTCCTTAAGAATTTCATAGTCGGCCCGCTCGGTAAGCCTGGCGGTAATCAGCGCCCGCCCCAGAAGGTCGAACCAATCAACGAAATGCTTAGCGCGGAGGATCGCGCGGCTGTCGTTGAAGCTCTCTGATATAAGATTCAGATTCGAGTGTTCTTGGAAGAATGGTTCAACCCATTTTTTAAAAAAATGTTGTGTGAAAGTGCCAGCACTTAGCACCTGCGAGCTGCGTTCCACTATGAATGAGTTCGGTTTGGGAGTTCGCTTTTCCACAGCCCAGGACCACAGAACAGTTGCAGAGGCTTTTTGGATCTGTTCAGGAGCATCGGAGACGGTATGGAATATCCTTTCGACCTGCTCGTGCCGAACACATGCCATGGGTCTAATCTCGAAGCGGTCTGGGTACAAGGATAAGCCAGGCCCGACTTTCCAGCTCATGTCGCCCTCCACCCGCACGAAGCTCTCCTCTGCTCGCCTGTAAACGAATCCCTTGCTTTGGAACCACGGTATTAACCGCGAGGAGAACTGGGTGAGGGCAGCTTCCTTGTCGCCTTCCTCCATCCCTTTTCCGAAGAAAAGAACGCCACGCCAAAATTTCGACATTTGTTTAGCCACACCTTAGGTTTATTGAGAGCTTCCGTTTCCCAGGGCAGGCAGTGCCAACTCGCTCGGTTGGAATTGCACTTGCCGGATGACTTGGACCCTGATGGGTGGCAAAACGGTTCCTTGAGGTAGCCCAATCCCATTGCCTTTAAGGCTACGTACAGCACCGCCGTATTCCTCAAGCAAGGGGATTGCGGCCGGCTGGTTACCGTTGAGAGGCGCCGTGGGAGATGCCTTGAACTCACGAATTTGCAAGCCACCTCGGGTGCAAACTCCGGCCGCAGTGTACCACCAAATAGCGATTCTGCCGCTCGGTAGCCTGGGATAAACCTGAAACTGCGAAACCGCTTCTGGTCCCATATTCTTGATGAGTGATGATTCGCAAGTCCTGTTTGCCTGACGAATGATGTTTATGCGCGTTGCTGCCGGGAGTTGTCCGAATGCCGTTGGCGTGAGGTTATAAATAGCCTCACCAAAGGTCCCCACCCCGGTAAAGCCGCCGGTTCCGCCGGCACCTTTTGCGAAAGGTGCGGCCAAGAGCGCGGTGGTTGTAAGCGCCTGCCCCACCCTGTTGCCGGCTGCGTTCAAGTCGCCGTTTGCTGCAGCCTGGATGCTTTGGTAGCCGTTCACGGGAACGCTAATTGCCGCAACTACCGGCGCAATGAATACTTTGCCGCCAACTTTGAGAGCGCTATCTGTTCTGGCATCCGCGGTGAGGGAACTGCCCTTGTAACCAAAATCATCAATCTTGGTTAAGAGTTTGTCTTTATCGCAGCAACAGTCAGGCACCACGACCACGACGAGTCCGAGCAATAGATCACCCGCAAAGTATCCCAGGTCTTTTGAAACCTTGCCGACCCCCTGGCCCATGCCCTGAACCGTCGTTCCAACATCGCTCCAGTAGCCTTCCCGCCCAAGGTAGTCGTAGTAGCAAAGCGGACAATTCTGAACGAAGGCGTACAGATTTTGCCCGCCCTGTTCCTCAAGCGGATCACGGCTCAACCACCTCCCCGTGCTCGGATCGTAATAGCGGAAACCGTAATAATAGTAGCCTGTCTCCCAATCGTAGAACTTGGTCGAGAACAGGAAGGGGTTTACCAGCGCCATCGGCCCAGTTGCACGCAGCACCTGGCCGAATGGGCCGTATTCATACTGCGCCGCGACGCTTCCGTTGGCGGCATTCACTAGCGCCACCACGTTTCCGTTGCCGTCGAAAACGTAAAAATAGGTGCCTGCGTTCGGGCCGAAGTGGACCGTCATCGATATCAGCCCGCCAACCCCACCAGCGCCTTGCGATGTGCCGCTCAGGTCGAGGCCCCAAGTGAAAGAATAGAGCAGTGTGCCATTGCGGGCGTCAAAAATGGCAACCAGGTTCCAACCGTCGTAAACGAATCCGTAAGCGGTCGGGGCGGCTTTACCCGTTGGATCGGAAACGGATTTCTGTATGCGCCTGCCTTGATAGGTTCCGTAACGGTACAAATTGATTTCGCATCTTCGTGTCAGAATTCGGGAAGCTAGCTGTTCCAGGCCGTGCTGCGAACTGCGCGGCCCGAGCAGCTTCCATTCTGCTGGCCAGGATGCAAGCTTTGCGCGTGCCAATCAAATTCTATTGTTGATTTGCAATGGGTTGCGAATTCAGCGTGTAAAAAAATTTTCCTTATTCCCTTTCGCGTGGAAAAATTTTTTACAGAACGAAAGGGATCAGTGGCACACATTTAAAGATTCTCATGGGTCGAGGGTTCTGAAGCGATGGTTGCGAGGCATGAGCACCATGGTTGGCCAAAAGCAGGGTGAGCGTCAAAGGATTTATGATTTGGTCCAAAAGGGGGGCTCCTCCCCAGGAACCGAGAAAGACCCCTCACTCCCTTCCGAAGGGGAGAGGGAGAATCGACGGCCGTTGGTCCTGCAAAGGTACGTTTCGGGGCTCAATGGGCGGAAAGATCTGGGGAATTCTTAAGTCGTCCTCTACAGCCGCGAGAATCGCGGGCCAGGATGTCAAATTTTTAAAAGAGTTTGGGGCTACTGCGCCTGGAAACGGAAAAAGCGGCTCGGTGGCATGATTGGCAGGGTGACGGTTTGGGTTGTGCCATTGCCAGAAAGGCTTTCAAGGAATTGCCAGGCAGCATCGGTGATGTTCGTTTTGTATTGGACCTGATAAGTGCGGGTTGGTAACCGTGTTGATGGCAAAGCTGAAAACGTTTCCTTGCCGCGCCGGGTCAAGGATCATCGGGCTGGTCACCGGGGGGAGACAAAGCGGGTCCAGGATGGTTACTGTATCAATGAACCAGCCGCCGCCAGTCACCCCGGTCAACCGGCCAAAGCGCCAGCGCAATTGGACGGAATTTCCGGCCACTGCCGAGGCGAGACCAGGATTTTTGCTCATGGGACTCTCACGCGATAAAAGCGCTGCGAGTTGGTCGAGAGCGGGTCCTGGACTGTGGCGTCATTTCCATTTCCCGGAACGGTCGCCAGCGTCTGCCAGTCTGGATCGCTCACCAAGGTTTTGTATTCCACAATGTAGGAGCGGCCCTGGACGGTCGCGAAAGTGAGAGTCAGGACACCTTGCGCCAGCCGTGTTGTGAGCACGGGCCAAAAGGTGATCGGATTGAGGCAGGCGGTTTCCTGAACCGCCAGAGAGTCAATGAACCAGCCCCCGGCTCCGCCACTGGCGTCGCTGGCGCAACGCCAGCGAAACTGAACCGGCTGGTTGGCGGCCGAGGCCGGCAGTTGTACCACGGACGTAATGTAGCCGTCAGAGGTCCCGCTCCAGGCGGCCCGTCCGGCCAGGGCGCTGCCGCCGTTGAGTTGCGAATTATAGCCATTGGCAGCGAAGGCGCCTTGCGCGCTCAGGATGTCAACGAACGGGCCGCCGCCGATTGACACCTCCAGCACACCCCCGTCGTGGCCCGCCTCAAAATCGTAAGCGTGATCAAAGGTCAGTTGAGCCGAAGCAGTCGTGAGCGTGACTGAAGGCGAGTCGAGCGAAATATCACTTAAACCATCCGAGTCCGGCGCGAACACCGACTGGTTCAGGTTGTTGTTGGTGACACTCCAGGGTGCGCCCGCCCCAGTAGCGGAGCTGGTCCAACCGGCTGGCAGGTTCGGCAGCGGGAGGGCGTCGAAATTCTCGGCCAGCGGCGAGCGGAGTCCGAGCTCAAACACGAAGTCGGCTGTGCCCAGCGGCGTGCCGTTGTCCTCAAGCTGAAGAGTGGCGGTAACCTTGTCCCCGCAACTCCCAGCGGCTTGCATGTAAAACCCGCGGGCCACCGCCTGCCCCCCGGCGCTCAAGACCCCGTAACTTTGGGGGCCACTCATGGGCTGGATGCCGGGCGTTTGCAGCAACGTCGCGGTGAGGTTTGCGGTCGGAATGGACGACAAATTGCGCAGTGTAAAGTTGACCAGAATCAGGTCCCCCGGGTTGATCGGGCTTATATCAACGCACGGCGGCGGGCAATAATTGACGGGAATGATCCAGGGCAGCAGCCGGCGATAGACGAAAGCCCCACGACCATAAGTGAAGGCGACTGCACCGCCATCGGGGTGGTATTTGAGCTCGAAGACGGCCGCGTTAGGCAGGCCGCTTTCGGGCCCCAGGTGCAGCCAGGTGTTTCCAGCGTTGGTGCTGGCCCACACTCCAAGGTCGGTGCCGGCGAGAATCTCAGAGGCATTGGTCGGATTTATCAAGAGACAATTGTGCGGCAGGTTGACTGGCGGACTTTTGTTGAACCAAATGGGCGAGGCGGCCAGCGCATTGGTCGTTTGGAACAGGTGCCCCGGTTGACCCGGAGTGCCTTCGTCAAAGCCGGACAAAGTCACATAGAGGATGTTTGAGTTGATTGGGTCAAAGGCCATTCCACTCACGTAACGGCCCGGCACTTGATGCGTGGGGTCGGCATCCTGCCAGAAGGCCGCCCCCCCATTTGTCGTCAAGCGCAATTGGCCAATCTCCGTCCCGTAAGCGTAGAGGTCGCAACCGGCGGCCGGCGGCCCGAACGCCAGCGCAGACAGACGAGCGGGCGCGCCGATTGAGTTGGTCATGTGCGGCCCGTTGGTGAGCCACGAGGGAGTGAGGGCGCTGAAGAAGTCATTGCACCGCCAAATCCGGTCCGTGCCCAGAATGAACACATTATCATTGCTGGGGCACTCCTCGAACCGGGAGATGAATAGCGAGTTGGCCCGGCTGAGGCCACTGCTGGCAGGAGCTGGCGTGGACTTGGCGCCATCCCGCGTGCGAGAGATGGCGGCGTCCACCCCAGAAGTCGCCCAATGCTTATCCGGGTTGGTCCGGGCGATGGCATTGTCGGCGCCGTCCGAGTCGGCAATCCTTTGCCAGATCGGGTCTCCGGTCCAAACCTCCTGGCCATTATCCTGACTGCCGCCCAGGGCAAAAGTGGAGTCTGTGGGATGAACCGAGCCTTCGTAGAATTGGATAGTGCCCAGACCCGCGTTGCGGTTAATGAGGCTGCCGACATTAAACCCCACGCCCCCAAGGCCATACCAGATGCCGCCGTCGTTGCCCACAATTATCCGGTCCCCCGCCCAAGCCAGCGCATGCTGGTCGTCGTGAAATACGTTCACGTTGTCCAATGTTGTCCAACTGCCACCGTCGCGCTTGTGGAGCCTCACTTCGCCCAGGTAGATAATGTTGGCATTAGTTGGATTTACGGTCAAGACATGAGCAAACCAGAACCAATTGTCCACGGTCGGCGGCGTGACGACTGTCCAAGTCGGCGCCGTAACCGGGTCCCACGCGTTGCCCGTTTGCCAAATGCCCAGCAGACCGCTCGTGTTCGTATCCTGGATACTCACATAGACCACATCGGGCCTGGAAGGAGCGATAGCCAAAGCGATTCGGCCCACACCGGCCATGCTCGACCAGGGCCCGGTTATCGGCGACCAGGTCTGCGCCCCATTCATCGAGCGATAGACGCCGTTGGCGAATTCGCCATTGATCTCACCCAGGCCCGCGTACTGTTGCAGAAAGTTTGACGGGTTGACTTCCAGCGCCGTGGCCTGTCCGATCAACGTCCGGCTCCAGCCCAGGCCGCCGATTTTTGTCAGAAAGACTCCCGCTGGCGGGCTTGGCGGCGGATCTACCCCATTCGCGCGCCGGCCGGCATAGCCGCGCGTAGTGGCGACCGAGATGACGTTCGGGTCGTTCGGGTCCACCCGCACCGCACTGAAGGCCAAACCGACAAAAGGCGAGGTCGTGATCGTGGACCAGTGGGCGCCGCCGTCGGTGGATTTGAGCAGCCCGGCCCCGGCGTAGGACTCCCAGGTGAAATTGGCTTCGCCCGTCCCGGCATAGACGATGCGCGGATCGCTGGGGGCGAAGGCGATGGCGCCCATGGCCAGGGATGGCTGGTCGTCGCTCCTTGGCAACCAGGAAGCCCCGCTGTTGGTGCTCTCCCAAATTCCACCCTGGGCCGTGCCGATCAGCCAATGCTTGACGTTGCTCGGGTCCACCGCGATGGTGGTCACCCGCCCGGAAAACAAATACCCGCTCGCTTTAATTGGGGCCGGTCCAATGCCCTCCCAATACCAGGAGGTGCTGCCCCAGTCTTTTCTGCCCGGGGTCCTGCCTGTGCCGCCGGCAATTTGGGTCTGCTCCCACGCGCGAAGCGCCGCCCCCGCGGGGACATCCTCGAGCGGGTAAGCGCGCTGCCGCAGAAATCCCTCCGCCCGCGCGGCGCGACGTTCCCTGTTGGCCGGTGGCTGGTGCCGCTGTTCCGAGGCATCCGACCGGGCCTCTGCTCCATACACGAGGAGGCAAAACACTGCCGGACCGAAATGGGCCAAGCATTTCATAGGGTTAACAGCTATCCGGGTATTGTCGCAGATTATACCATAATTGCCGCCGCTTCGTCTATCACTTTGCTAACAATTGTGTGATGAATCCGCCGGAGCTGCCGGTCCAGGCAGAGCGGCCGCCCAATGGATTGGCGAAAGACGAACTCAACGTGTGGGTGTAAGCCATGATTAGGATTTCAAAGAACGTGGCGGAGCAAGAGGACTGGTTTTTGGCCAGCCATTGCGAGGCGCCAGGAAAATGGGGTGAAGAGATTAAGATTAGGAGAAAGGTTAAGATTAAGAGGGTGACGACAAGGTGGCGATCCTCCTCCGCTACGCTGCGCCGCGGCAAGCAAAATGGAGGACGAAAGTGCCAAAAGGGCCATTTTGGGAGGGGGGGTGGGGTACATGGGACAAAGCTGCCTTTTGGGCCACTTTAACGGTTTCGAAGTCCGTCGATGGCCGAGCAGGGCCGTGATTGGGCTGTTCGCGGTCGGTCGAAAGCAGTGTTGTGTCAGGTATCAAGTGTCAGGTGTCAGGTGCCAAGTATCAGTTGCCAAGTATCGGGTGTCAGGTATCACTGAGTCGTTCGTTCTTTCTGGCGGATGCCCGCGCCTTCGCGTTGCTCCCGCTATCCCCGGCTCCAGCCTTCGCCATTCTTTGGCGGGGCGAGTCGGCGCGGCGGGCGGTGCGGACACCACGCCTCTCTACTATAGGAAGAATTTTCAAATTGAAACGTGGTTGGCGGAACTAAGTCACTGAGGAACAGAGACTTAGTTCGTTTTGCTGATTTCAAATGGATGTCTTTTAGTGCCTTTACCAGGGGGACGGCTTAAAGAGGTCGCCTTTTGATGTCACCCCCCGCCCTGACCAATTGGGGCCAGCAATCCGAGAAGGGCCGCCTGCGCGCGAGCAGCGTTTTACGCTCATCTGGTGAAAATAGCATGCAGTTTGTGCTTTGCAAATAATTTGTGCGATTAAGCCAAACCATCATGGTGCGCGCTCCTATTCAGGACAAGAATTGCTCACAAGAACCGTCGCTTCGCCTCGACCCTGCCCTGGGGCAGGCCCTTTCTACGGTCTGACCCTTTTCACGGATCGTTTAATCACCGTCCGCGCTTGGGTGCAAGGCTAATCTGGCCGAACGCAACGCAGAGGGTGTAGGGCAAATCCGTTTAGGATTTCCGCCTGTTGTATCGTCTACGAGCCGCCGCCCGATTCATGGCCGGTTGGTTTCAATTGCTTGGTGTGCTTGTAAGGCTCTATCAATGACTGAACTGATTCTTTCAAAAGAAACCGCACCGAGAATGAGCTCTCCATTGATGCTCGTGCTCGGCGTAGCTCCAGCCCCGATTGACAAAGCAAGAGCCATCTCATCATGAACACGTTTTTCGATATTCTTGTCGCCCAGTAGGATACGGTAAGTTGACGGCTCAATGCCAAGTCCGCTCGCGAATTTCACAAAATCTTCCTCGGATAACGAGCGTTCAGTAAATAACATGCTACGAAATGAACCAAACGCTCCGAAGTGCGATGCCACAAGAGACGCTGTTGCGCGCTTAAAGGCGTTTGGGTGAAATGGGAGCGGATTATTCAGGAAGCAAATCCGAACGTCGTTTGATGAGTAAGCGTTTCTAATTAATTCAATTGTCTTCTTAAAACGTGCTGTAAGGGGGTCTTGATAGTCTTCAAATACAGCGATCGTGACCTTAGCGTCGGAAGATCCGGTGGACGGCACGTCGATCCAACGACAATAGTCCGCCAACCGCCGCTGGCGCGCCTCTTGTTCGACACGGGCCACGTTGGCAATCGGTTCAGGAACAGAATTTGTTCTTCCGTTAAGAGTTAAGGCGAGTGATAGGGGCTGTAGAAATCCGGCGGTTCGCAGCAATTCGATTGCTCTTGTTGCGCTTTCATCACCCTTTCTGGCGAGTTCCTGGACCTCGTTGAGGAGGCTTGGGAGTTGCTCAACGATTTTTGTTTTGTCGGCTTGCGCTTTGCGGAGTTCGCCAACGGCTAGATTGGCGGCTTCAAGATTTTGTTCATAGCGGTCAATGATCTTTTTGAAGGTCTCGGCGTCGACTCCCGACTGAACTTCCCAGCCATGTTTTGAACCAATCACTTTGGTATTGGCACTTGATTTATAGTGCTTCCAGAATGCACAGATCAGCTCGGCCACGAGAACCACCACAGCCCCGCTTATTATCCACGTCCTTAAGGCGCTCCTGGTTCCAGTAGCTCGGCGGCTGCCGTGTTTAGGCCAGACAATCTCGGCGCTTGTTTCGCCTGGCCGATCAGAAACGCGCCTTGCTGGCGAGTTCAGAAAGTCCCGGACCTTCGCTGCTTTCTACCCAGTCCACAAGTTGAGCGACTTGGGTTTTTCTCGGCGCGGTTTCGCTTACGTTGGGTCTTGCCTTTTCAATTCGATTTATCAATTCATTAAGGTCAGGCAAAGTCAGCCCGTAAAGGTGATCCAACAGTATCGCACGGAATACTGCTTCCTGAATTGCCTTTGCAAGGACGTTTGGCTGCGGTGGGGTGCCATTTAGCGCGGCAGCCGGGATCGAGGAGACTATCGCGTCCTGTCGTGCTTTAGCCAATTCGTGCTTTTCTTCAGGCGGCAGACTCGAAAATCGCTTTGAGAGCTCAGAGATAAACGTCGCAGGAACTTTAATCCATGGGCTTAATTCCAAACCTTTAAGGAGCGCCGTTAGTGCTGAATCCAAGATTTTTTTCGCAGTTGTGTCGCTCATATTTTTATCCAAATGAATAGTTTCATTCCGTGTATGTCGAGTTCTTACTAAGGCCTCCAACCGAGATGGGTTGCCTCGCCACTGAGAAGTGGCGTGGTTGGGTTGCATTCTCCCAACGCGTCCGTTTCGACTCAAGGTTTCGATTACTGAGAAGGCACTTGGATTCTCGGACGTGAGGGTTTCTTCGGGGTATCCCTCATTTCGAAAGGCGGTTTGCTTGTTCACCAGCGTTGTTCGATTTGCCATGTCCTGGTTTTCGTCTTGAGAATGAAGCAAATTACGTGCATCCTCAAGCCTTTGCTGCGCGCGGGCGATCTGATCATTCAGCCATCTAATTTCCTGCTGACATTTTTCGGAAAATCCCTGAATCCTTTTGGTTTCGTCAGTTAGCTGCCGTCTAATCTGCCCAAGTCGAGTCCATCGTTTATTTTGTGAACGCCTCAAAGTGGCCTTGAGCTTGTTCCTTTTATCCACGACGCGAAAATTGTCAGCGTCCGCTTGAATCAATGAAAGATCCTGTTCCACGGCCGCACAATATCGGCGGGACATTTCGAACCCCTTGAGTTCCTGCGAAAACTGTTCTGCCCCAGGAACTTCCGAAAGTCGCAAGTCTGCATCCTTCCAATTTTCCTCAAAGGCCTGCAGAAGTCCCTTCAGAATCTCGATCCGCCTTTCGTCCGCCATTCGTCGTTCCGGTCGCTCGGACTCCTTACGAGCAGATTTTGCTCGTTTTAAACTCCCGTTTAGCGTGCAAATTTCAGCGGGGGCGGAGTCCGCAGTTTTTTGCGCCTCTTTCAATTCGCGCTCCCTCCAACGCAAACGATCCATGTCACGCCAATAAGCCGATAAGCCTCGGAACGCCTGGGACATCGGAGCCAGAATGTCGGCAAGTAATGAACGAACAGGGTCTTCGTCGTCGAGCGCCACGATGCAGTAGTTCTTGGGAATCTCAGGATTAACGAACAAAAGGCAAGGCTCGACGCTGAGAGAGATAGCGTAGTAATCGAGTAAGGCTCGAGCGCAATCACTCATAGAATGATAGAAGTGCGGGCGACGAATAGTCCCTGTCCTAAACCGAAGTTTTTCGCCGAGATCCGCGTCGAAAGAAGGCACCTCAACTTCGGCATTCGTCGAGGTGGACAACCCTTCTAATCGATATCTTTCGAGGTGCGGACGGTATCGTTCGACACGTTTCACTAGCGCAGATCGATTTCCATAAAATACGATGAACGCGACATGTTCCGTGGTCGCGGAATCGATTTCTGCGCTGTGTTCTATAAGCGACTCGTAGAACGCATGCGAGTGGGCGACGCCTGGCAAAGCGAAGCAGGCAACCCCATGCCCCCCGGCAAGATGCTTAAGAGCCTCGCCTTCGAGAAGGCGTTCGATTACTGTCTCGGCTGGCAGTGAACCTATATCTACCACTTCCATTGAAAGATAACTAAGGTTAGCGAACGGTTGTTGCCTTTCAACCAAAATGCCGGAGGATCACAAGACGCTGGCCCTGGCGATGTTTAGCCTGCCTAAGAGGTAAGGCGTCGGTCCAGAGACATTGAGCTGTGCCGTCACGCCAGGATTAATTGAGATTTGGATTTTCATGGTTTTGGTTTCTGGTGTTTTGTGTTGGTGATTTGGTTAGAGTGAGGTGGGGAAAAATGGTCAAAGGGAGGTCAATTGGTAACTAGCTCGTTTTGAAATCTGCGCGTTTCTTTACGCAGATTCCTTTTGATGTCCTACACGCTTTCGGCTAATGTTCCCGCAAGTGAGATGGACGCGCTCTTCACTCTTATTCGTCTTCCATTTTTCCTGATCGGCATTTTTCTCGCAACATGGTGGATGGTCATATGCGGGGTGATCGCAATCCCTGTCATCTTGATCCTACATCCATTGGTTTTTGTCTTTTGCATTCCATTCGTAGTGCTCTGGTCTGCGCTTTCGAACGATACGCATCTATGGGAAAGGTGGTCCAAGGAAAAGATCCAGGGCTGGCAAAAGTTAATTGAAGACATGTTGAACACTCCTTTTAAAACTTATAGGGGTTTGTTCAGATGGCTTATCGGTGAAACACCGCCCGCGCCAGGAATGGCATCTACAACCAATTCCACAGCGGACACGGACGCCGGACCAATGGCGACGGGACTGGCAATCCTGGTGGGATTGCTGGTTCTCCTGCTTTTCACCGTGACGACAATTAAGCTATGTTTTAAGTACGAAGCCAGGTCTGACGAGCAAGGCGAGACTCGCCGTCATATCGAATACGTTGACGCCCGACCACCTCCATTTTCAGCTTTGGCCGGCAGTGAGGATACCAACGTGGAGTATTTTCCTGCGTATCCCCCAAAAAAGTCACGCGATGCAACAAACTCGAACGTGCCCCCGATCCGCGACCAACTCACTGATACTCTCATCAGCGATCCGCAAGAATCAACAGATTCAGCGCTAATCTCTCAGTTCGCTAAATCTTTCGACGGCGCCGCCGATATAGTGAACGAAGGATACCGCCACTCGGTCTCCTCAGAGACGGCCAGCTGGAGCATGCGAGGCCGAAAGTTTCAAGCGCGAGACGCATTGCTACGCAGTGTTCAGCTTTGTAAACCGACGAGGCGGATTGTAAAGGACGCACTTCCATCTCCTGACATCGCCCTTCTTCATTTGCGTCCAAAATCCATTCTCGGAGGATCTGGAGATACTCTCGTTGTGCAAATAGCTGAATTCCCTAACCACCGTCTTGATATTCGTGCGAAGATGATTGTGCGCCTGGATGACCCCAAGAGTGCGAGTTTGATCCAAAACACAGTGAATCTCAATTTTAAGGAATTTCGATCTGCGTACGACACCCAATTGAAAGGAATTTCATCCGAGTGATGTTCGAATCAGCCATCTCTTTGAAAGGCGTCGGTTCTCCATGTCGCCACGTTAGACTTGCTTTGGGCATATGCTCGCAGTTAACTTGATTATTACCGCGCGCGGGATCAAAAACCCAATTTGCATGGCAGCGTGGAGAACTCCTTTCCGAGTGCTTTCGACCCCTTTCTTGATGATGAGCAGAGTTGGCGACACAATCAGCCGTCTAAGAGAAATGTGGGCTGAACCGCGTGAAGCCACGCATCGTGGCCGTAAATGCCCATTCCTTCTGGCTTGTAGGTTCGCGCCAGAAGCCGCGCAAACCAAAAGCATGTTACAGGTGCAGATCCCAGAGGACCTCCAAGAATTTTGGGAGATCACACGTGCAGCGACGCTTTTCAAGGACGAGCGGTACGGGCAGTGGGGTGTCGAGGTCTTGGAGCCTGCGCAGGCCTTGATCGAGAGTTCCAACCAAACGAAGGCGCGGCCCAGGGACTTCAGGCCGTCTGACCTCGTTGTGGGTCGGTTCTTAGGAGATTCTGACCTACTGCTTCTGGACTGTAACCTGGCAAAACAGGCATCTGGTGCTGTGATCGTGGCACTTCCCTTGGACAAGCGTAGCGACTGGCCTGCAGTGGCGAGTTCGTTCGCCGAGTTCCTGGATCGGTTGGCAGAAACCCAGGGCGACAAATATTGGGAGGTTCGGAAATGAAAAGCAGGCGCTTTGAAGTCGGTACGCTCGCTTGTACGCTGGCGTGGCTGGCCATGTTCTTCTGCTCTGCTGCCTCAGCGAAGCTCTTCATTGTAAGGGAAACTGAGGACAGCACCAGGGTCACAAGTCTCCGCGGAGCGATTATCGCCGCAAACCACCTTGGCGGGCGCAACACAATCCTGCTCGCACCGCGCTCGGGCAACGGCGATCACTTCCGCAGATCGTTCAGGCTAACGATTCAAGGCCCGGACGAAAACGAGGCGCGAACAGGCGACCTGAACGTCACGCGCGGTTATCTGACAATTATAGTTGTCAGTCCAGAGGTGACGATAGATGCAACCGGCCTTGGCGATCGTGTTTTCCAAGTCCACTCGAATGCTCGCCTGACCCTTTTGAATTTGCGAATCACCGGCGGGAGTGCGCCACCGGCGGAAGACTTCGGGCCAGGGGCAAATGGCGGGGGAATCTTTAACTCAGGTGAACTGACCCTGCGAAATTGTGTTCTTGCGAAGAACTCCAGCGGTGCTCCCGGCGTTACCGCCTTCTCACTCAGCGGCTGGCTTCCCAGCGGGAGCGGCGGCGCAATCTACAACGACGGGTACGCTTCGCTCACCAGGACTATAATCAGTTCAAACTCCACGCCGGATGGGGGAACGTCGGATCAGTTTGGGCAAGGAGTTGGCACAGGCGCGGGCGCGGGGGTCTTCAATTCGGGGCAGATGCTCATGGACCGGTGTGCGGTCATTGGGAATTTCTGCGGAACCGCAGGACCCGGCGGTCAAATTTCGGTTGGCATTGTTTATTATGGCGCTGTGGGACCGGGCGGTACGGGAGGTTGCGGAGGAGGCATCCTAAACCAGGGGGAAATGACACTGCGTTTTTCCACTCTTTCGGAAAATGTGAGCGGCATGGGCGGGTCGGGCGGGTCTGGAATTCATGGCGCACACGGGGGGACGGGAGGCGATGGCGCGGCGATATGTAATTCTGGAACCTTGGCGATAAACACCTGTACGATAAGTGACAATGTATGTGGGAATGCTGGGCAGGGCGGGGAAGGCGATACAGGCGGCAACGGCGGCACTGGCGGAAGTGGCGGCGGAATCTGGAACGAGGGTCCAGCAGCTTCACTTGAAATGACCTCTTGCACCGTTGTTTCAAACCGGGCGGGGCTCGGCGGCGATGCAGGGAATGGAACGCCGACGATATTTTCGCCGCTTCCTCCGGCTAGCGGAGGCAACGGTGGGTCAGGTGGAGGAATCTACAACGGTGTCACGGGTACGAACGCGACCTGCAAGAATACGATTATAGCGCTCAACATATTGGGGGACGGGGGATCCCCCGGAACCAACACCTATAGAGGCCTCAATAATCCAACAAATGAGGTGGGGAATCCGGGTGCTGTCGGGTCCGGGCCGGACATCAGCGGGGACTTCAGTTCAGGCGGGTTCAATCTGATCGGTGTTGGGGACGACAGCTCTGGGCTTATAAACGGCACCAGCGCCGATCAGATCGGCAGTGCCGCAGGCCCGATTGATCCTCTCATCGGCCCACTTCAAATGAACTGCGGCCGTACACCGACCCACGCGCTCCTGCCGGGCAGCCCAGCTATCAACCAGGGAAATTCGTTCGGAATTCACACCGACCAGCGAGGGTACTCCAGGCCATACAAATACCCAGGCGTCCCTAATGCTTCCGGCGGAGACGGCGCGGACATCGGCGCTTTCGAGTTGGACTCAAGATGAAATTCGCTGTCAGCATGTCAGGTTGCCAGCGTAGTTAAGCTACTGCGCCTGGAAGCGGAAGAAGCGGCTGGGCGGGATGACCGGCAGGGTGACGGTTTGGGTGGCGCCGTTGCCGGAAAGGCTTTGCAGAAATTGCCAGGTAGGATCGGTGATGTTGGTTTTGTACTGAACCTGGTATGTGCGGTTGCTGACGGTGTTGATGGCGAAGTGGAATTGGCCGCCGGTAAGCGCGGTGTTGATGATCTGGGGATTCGAGATTGGCGGGAGGCACTGCGGATCGGTCACGGCCACCGAATCCACGAACCAGGCACCGTTGGTCAGCCCTCGCGAGGTCGCAAAATGCCAACGCAACTGCGCCACTTGCCCGGCAGCGGCTGAAGGTAAGTTGGCGACGATGGGCAGCCAGCCGTGCGAATCACCGCTCCAAGCCGGTTGCGGGCCGAGTGGATTGCGGTCGTTGAGCACGCGGTTGTAGCCGTTTTGGGCGAACGAACCACCGGCGTGGAGCAGTTCCTGGAACGGACCGCCTGCCAGCGACAGCTCCAGGATACAGCCGTCGTAAGTGTTCGACACGAGGAAGGACTGGCGGAAATAGACTTGTGCGATGCTGCTGGTCAGGACAAAAGGCGGCGTATAAAGAAAGCTCTGGCCAATGCCCGCCACTGCGGGCGTGAACACGCTCACATTGGTCTGAGGATTGGAAGAGGTCGGCAGGTCAGGAACATCGCCATCGGAGCCAGTGACCACCGGGTGGTTGGGCGGCGCGTTGCTGGTGGTCATCCACGGGGCTGCCAACCCACTTGCTGTGGACAGCCAGCCTGGGGGCAATGCAGGGGTCGGCGTCGTGTCGAAAATTTCGGACAGCGGATGGAACGGAGTGCCAAGCCGGAAGGGGACGCTGACCTGGCCGAGGTTGTTGGTTCCATCCTGAAATTGGAACGTGACCTGGATGGTGCTGCCGCACGCGGTGTTATCCTTTGAACTCGGGGCGCCACCAAGTCCTGTCGCCCGAAGCGAGAAGCTGCGGGTTAGACCAGCACCAAAACCGGCCAAAGCACCGTAGGTCTGCGTTCCATTCACGGGCGTAACCTGGGCCGATGGCAGGATTGAGGCCACAAGATTCAAGGTGTTGCCGGGAAGATCATTTTGCAAGGTCACTTCGATCTCGAGGAGGTCGCCGGGGTTGACCCACTTGAATGGCGGACATTCCAGGCAGCCAATATCAATCGGAAAGACAGGCCCTTCCACAATGTTGATCGGATTGCCTGGAACGTAGGTGAACGCGCCGCGGCCGTGCGTGAAGGCGGTGATCTGGTTGACAGAATTCATCCGCAAGTCATTCACCGCAACGTTCGGCATCCCAATCGCAGGGCCCTGATGCGTCCAGGTGCTTCCGCCGCTGGAAGTCGTCCAGATGCCGATGTCCGAACCGACGGTGATGTTGGCGATATTTGATTGGACCAGGATGCAGTTCATCGGAATGTCCACCGGCGGACTGATGTTGAACCACAAAGGCGGGCTGGCGAAGGCGTTGGTCGTGTAGAAAACGTGACCGGGGTGGCCGGGTGTGCCTTCGTCGAAACCCGACAACGACACAAACAGAATGTTGGGATTCGACGGACTGAACGCGAGACCTGAGATAAAGCGTCCGGGGACCGCGCCGGCCGGATTGAGGTCAGACCACGAGCCGCCTCCATTGCCGGTGATGCGCAACTGGCCGATCTCAGTGCCGTAGGCGTAGGTCAAACTGTTCGGATCAGAATTTGCGAAGGCCACCGCGCTGATAGGTACCGGCCTGTCTAACCCGTCCAGCAGGACCGGACTGTTCGAGGTCCATGAGGGTGTCGTGCCTGTAAAAAAGTTCGTGATGTACCAAAGCTGAAAGCCGCCGGCGATGAAGATGTCGTCGTTGTGCGGCGATTTTTCGAAGTGGATGAAAAATGGCTCGGGGGAGAAGTCCATGCCGTCAAGGACCCTTTGCAGATTCGTGCCGGCATCCGTCGTGCGGTAAATCGCGGGGCCGCAGAACGCCTCCATGCACACCGCCCACCAGGAATCGGGGTTGGAGGAAGCGATGGCGTTGTCCGCGCCGTCGCCGTCGAAGACTTGTTTCCAGGTCAGCCCGCCCGCGTTTGCGGCGGTGCCATTGTCCTGCGTGCCCGCGAGGGTCAGGGCGTAGTTGGGTTTGGGATGGACTGAGCCTTTGTAGATCTGCGAGATAGCCAGGCTGGGATTGTTCAAATCGAACCAGGCATCGAAAAAATTGTTGTCCCTGAACCACACGCCGCCGTCGTTGCCCACCGCAAGCCGCGCGTCCACGATGCCGGGCCATGGCACCCAGGTGAGCACATGATTGTCCGGGTGAATGAACTTTCCGAGATCGCTCCAAAATCCGAAAGCGAGCCGGTGGAGCTGGAACTCGGCCATGTAAAGAACCGTGTAGTCGTTCGGATCCACGGAGATTGCGAGGTCATACCACAGGAAGCCGCCAACGTTGGATGGTGATGACACGTTTGTCCACGCGGGCACAGGGCTCCAGGCGTTCTCGCTGCGCCAAACACCCACGAACCCCCCTGTGCCCGCCTCCGCTGCAATGGCCACATAAATTACCTGTGAAGTCAGTGGGGCGATCGCCAGGGCGATCCGGCCCATGTTGGTCGGGAAGGCCAGGCTCGTCCACGGGCCGTTCATGAATTCCACCGTGTGCCAAGCGTTCGTGGTGCGATAGATGCCGTTGGTGGGCGAGCCGAAGATGTCGCCCAGGGCGGCATATTGCTGATTGAAATTGTAGGGACTTATTGCCAGGTCCGTGGCTTCGCCCGTCAGCACGTGGGTCCAGAGGCCGCCGCCGTTGGTCGAGACGAACACTCCACGGGAAGGTTGGTTGGGAGGCGAGCCGCTGAAGAGGGTGCCGGCGACACCCCGCACGGTCGCGACAGAAAGATTTGTGGGGTTGAGATTGTCCACTCGGACGGCGCTGATTGAGCTTTCGGCGAATTGAGTGCTGCACATTTGCCAGTTGGTGCCGCCATTGAACGAAACCAACAACCCCGCGCCTGCGTAACTGTCGGCCGAAAAGTTCGGTTCGCCAGTGCCGGCATAGACAATCAACGGATTACTTTGTGAAAAAGCGATCGAGCCCGAGGCCAGAGAGGCCTGATCATCCGTGCGTGGGATCCAGGAATTGCCCGCATCAGTCGTCTCCCATATCCCGCCCTGTGCCGCGCCCAGCAGCCAATGATAGAAGTTGGAAGGGTCCACCGCCAGGGCGGTCACGCGTCCGCTGACGGCGTTGACGTTTTTGATCGTCAGCGGGGTGGGGCCGTTCACGTTGTCGCAGGGATTGATCGTGTCACTGCCGGCGTCCGGTGAGATGATCGGGCTGGGGCCAATCGAAACCCACGTGCTTACAGGATTACGAGTGGGCGAAGAGCGCGCGCTCTCGTAGGCTTTGGTTTGAGCCAAGGCGCGCTCGCGAGCGCCGGCAGGAATGAACTCCAGGGGATAAGCCCGGCGGCGATACTCCTGTTCAGCCATCTGCCGCCGGCGGTCGATGAGCTGGCGATGTGAAAGCAGGGCAGGCGTCTCGCCTGCCCCCGAAGGCAAAGGTGCCGGAGCGGATGGGGGCAGGCGAGACGCCTGCCCTACTCTACTGCTGCGGGAACGTGTCGCCGGCGCATCGGCCGCACGGAGCGATTCACAGCCGAGTAGCGCCAAAATTAAAAGCAGCCAGCAGGTTGAGGTTTTCAAGCGGCAAAACGTCCTGGGATCAAAACCTCTTTTTCTCCCGTATTCGTTTCTCGCATCCTTCATTCGAGAGAAGGAACTCTGCTGGGGCTCATTTCGGGTTCCGATAGCCACCACAATTCTTCGTCCACGGAAATGTTCACAAACTAGGACTCGATTCCTGGCGGTAGTTTCTCGCGGATATCCGGCATTATAGCAGCAAGGCCCAATCTTTCAAGAACAATTGAGTTCGTCGGCGAAGGGTTCAGGGTTCAGGATAGCCGCAAAGGGCGAGATTCTTGGATTCTTAGATTTGTCGATTTATGTCGTTTCGAAGGACGGCGCCGTAGGGCAATCGATTAATGGGTTGATGGAGAAGTGCTAATTCCTTACGGTTAGTCCTCCGGCATGCCCGCTCAGGCAGTCATTGATACAAACGTGCTGGTCGCCGCCGCGCGATCAAACGCCGGAGCTTCTTTTGAGTTATTGAGACTGTTCGCTGCCGGAGATACGCGCTGGGAATGGAACATTTCGACAGCCCTGCTACTCGAGTACGAAGCTGTGCTGAAACGAGAGCAGCATCGGTTCGGGCGGTCGTTGGAAGTTATAGATAGATTCCTTGATGATATTGCGGCTCGCGCAAACAGAAATGCGGTATTCTATCTTATGCGTCCTTTCCTGAGTGACCCGGACGATGAACTGATTCTGGAGGTAGCGCTTGCGTCCGGTTCGGACTATATTGTTACGCATAATAGAGATGATTTTCGTGATGCCGAGCGATTCGGGCTAAGGGTATTGACTCCGGTCGAGTTCCTGAGAATTCTTTAATATGAGCCAACTGACTGTAAACTTGCCGGATGAGTTGCAGGAAAAGGCCCGCGAGGTGGCCGCCTCAAAAAACCTGTCCCTGGACGCACTGGTTGCGATGGCCTTGGCGCAGAGTCTATCCCGGTTAATCAAGGATCCCTACCTGGAAGAACGAGCCAGAGGAGCGACCGGCAAGGGATTGGGGGAATTTATGGCGCAAGTTCCAGCCGATCAACCACCTGAAGAGGACCGCCTTCCAGAAGGCTATAACCGCAAGTAGTAGTTACTCGCCCCGTTCGATGGCAGCACCGACAACGAGCCAGACGATGGGGAGAGCCTGGAAAATCATTCCGGCTCCGCGTTGGCTGGTCCGTCGCATGGAAACCTTGCGGCGGATGCCGCCATCTACCTTGGAAGAAGTGGCCGCCCAGATCAAGGCTTCGGCGGAGTTTCGCAAGAAATTGATAAGCAAGCAGACCGTCTGATTGGGTTCGGGCGTTACTTAGTCGCTGCTGGCTTTGTGGTGCGGGCCTTTTGGATTGCTAGCTCGATTTTGTCCCAACGGTTGCAGAACTGTGGCGAGTTCACGGAACCGAAGTTCAGGATGCCGCGCGTACGGTATTGCTTTATGCGCGGCCGGATTTCGGGTGGTCTAGCGATGAAGAAGCTGGGTGGTTCATCGAGTTCATTCAGGCAGACGAAAACGTAAATTACGTTGGACCAGACTTTGGATTTCGTCATTGGCCAACCGACATTTTTTTTGCGGCTGATGGATTTGATCTGGATGTTGACTGTGCAGCGGCCCTTTTCGACGAACAGGTCGATTGCTTTGGCATTCCCAATTGTCATTGCCACCGCCCACCCGCGTTTGGAGAGTTCAGCGGCGACAAAATATTCGCCGGCGAGGTGAGAAGTGTTTGGGTCGGGCCGGGCCGGCTTTTTCATGGATTTGGCGAGGGAAGACAGGAGAATTCGAGGACGAGGACGAGGACGAAGCCGTTCCCGCTATGGGCTGCTCGAAGTTGGAATTGAGGCCAGATGCTTGAGCAGAATGCGGCGCATTTCTTCGATGGTAGCTGGCTTGGCCTGGCAACTGTGGCCGCTGCGGACAATTAATTCGGATTCGGTATAGGGGACGTGCGCGCTGATGTATTTGACGACACCGTCGTTTCCCTTGGCTGGATCGCCGTTGCCTTTGACTGCAATAATCGAATGAGCAGTGACGCCCGGGGCGAGAGGGGTGTCGGCGATTTTGAGCAAAACCGGGTTTTTGGGAGACATACCGCTGAGGCTGCTGGGAACGGAGCGCAATTCAGGTGGAAGACGGGAAGCCTCGATGGCGCCGAAGAGTTCTTCGCGGGCATGAAGGACATCTATGGGCAGGGACATGAATTTGCCCGCCAAGTTCCGGATGAAAGATGTGGCCAGAAAACTGCCACGGTGCGGTGTGGAAACAAACACGACCCGCTTTACATAAGGGACGGGATCGAAAAAAAGACAGCGTTGAAGTTGCGTTTTGGCTTTGGGCTTCAGTTTCAGTTCCTCAAACGAAACGTGTGACGCAGCTTGCCAGAGGGTATCACCGGAATCCATGACGGCCAGTTTTGCGACCAGGCCGCCCTGGCTATGGCCCACGACGACCATCTGGCGTAGCGCGGGGTCTTTGGCTTGCGGGTCGAGCCTGTCAACGGTGTTGCTGAGGGCGTCGCGGAAGTTTGCGGCGGTGAACAGAATCGGGTTGCCGCTGTTATAGATATAAAACCAAAACTGACAACGCTGGGCTAGCTCACGATCAGCCCGTAGCGTATTGATCATTTCCGCCCACCAGACCGGGCTGCTAAAAGTTCCATGCACGAAGATCACGGGCACCCGCCCGGGCTGATAGGGTTGAGTCTGGTAGATGTCGCTCCTAACCACTTCTTCGGAGGAGAAGAATTGCCGGCTTCCAAGTTTCCAGGCCAGGCTGCTGTTGAGTCCGTAGGCCAGCGGGGTGGTGGTGTCGGTGCGAACGGGTATTTTGTGTCCGGCGATGGCCAGTTCCCGGTTTTCGTAACCGGAAGATAACTCGAGAGACGCAACTGAGGCGCCGTCGCTCCATTGCTTGAGGTTCGAGGGAAACTTCAGAACGAGAGTTGCAGGAAAGTAACGTGCGACGCTGGACTTCTCCGTTTTGAGTTCCGCGAGGAGGGTCGCGCCCAGAGCGCCTTGCGTGTTGTGAACGGTCAGGCCCTGCGTCACGAACGCGTCCGCGGAAAAGAAACGAACGGCGCGCGACAAGACCGCCTCGGAATCCTGCTGGTTCAATTCCAATCTAATAGTTCCGGGATTGAGAGTTCGAGTCTCAGCCCGGATTTCCATCAACGCGTTCGTATTGGTGTCGGGGGTAAAAGCTCTGCCGAGAGCCACATTGTAGAGATCGCAGGCGAGCCGAAAATCGGGTTTGAAAGCGGCAGTCTGATCTGAGCCTTCGCGGACAAGGTAATGGTAGGCATAAATGCAGGAGCACAGGAAATAGTCCCGGGCGGGCTTGGGGATCCAGGGTTTCAGCGAACGGTTTCGCACGAGGTTTTCGCCGTGCAAATAATTCAGCTCTGCGAGCGCGAGAAGCAGTTCTGGCCGTTCATCGCTGCACGCGAGCCGATGCAGCTCGCGCAAAGCTTCGGCAGGCGCCCTAACGTAGCGGTCCTGAAGGTTAAAGCGTTGCAGGACCAGCCGCGTGTCGCTGCTGCATTTGCGCGAGGTGAGAACACTGGTATTGGCCTCCTCGAAAGCCTCCCGAAACGGGACTTTCCGAGCGGACACCGCGTTCGTGCAGCCGCCGGCCAGAAGCAGGACGAGGCTGCCGGCCAGCAGTGGCAGTATGAGCTTGCGCACCGAGCGCTGTTTTAGGTCAGGTCTGGGCATCAGTGATTACGCGAAGACTTTGGGGTTAATGCTACGCTCCCGTCAATGCAAGAGATTCGTGCCGTGTGGTGACGAAGTTAGATTTTGCTCATTTTCTTACTAAACCATTGTCCCGGGGGGACATTCGATAATAGCCCAACGCTTCAGCGTTGGGTAGCGCGGTCAGACCGAGCTGCGTCCCGAAGGGACGCTTGACATTAAGCTGAGGCTCGATCGTTCCTCCGGGACTCAATAGGTTATATGGTGGCCAACGCTGAAGCGTTGGGCTGTTCTCGGGCATCCCTCCGGGATGAGGAGCAACTCGTAAGCCCATTCGACGTTAGCGGGCGCTAGACCTGAGTGGTCCATTTGACAAAGTCAGGTATGGACCGATGTTCTCACGGAACTCGGAATCATAGTACGCAACGGAGGGCCCCTCGAATATGAAACAATTAGGGTTCGTGGTGATTATGGTGGTGCTGTCTCGAGCGATTACAGCATCTGCGGAGTCGAGTGGAAAGCCGCTCAAAGACATGCCGCTTAGCCTGCAGAACTTGAAGATAAGCCAAACCAACACATATAAATGGGCGTCAGTAGTTCAGAAAGATGGGAAGAAGGAGTCCACCGACTATGCCGTGCTTGTTGTATCCAGCACGCCACAGGGTAGCAATCTATTCCTACACGACACAATAACCTTGGTGCGCTCGTACGGCGGAACCGTATTCAAACGCAGCTTGAAATATCCAAAAAAGGACCTCCTTCGCCCTGAACAGATCAGCCTGGACATTATCGGAGAAGGCAAATCCGTGCGAGAGATGACCTACGAAAACGGGGAAATGAAGATTTTCGAATCGCCCGGTAAAGCACGGACCGAGCACTTGGGTTTTGAAGATGGTGTCCTGACGTTCAATGCGATGTTGCGAGTGGTGCCATTGTTGCCGCGTCAGATCGGCAGTTCCTACAAATTCAAACTCTACGCGGAGCCCTTTCTTTTTCGCATTCGAGAAGCTACGCAAAAGGATCCCGAGTGGACCCTCACCTGTGCGGCGATGGAAAACGTCACGATCGGTAGGAAAACGCACGAATGCGTCAGGTACCGCTTGGACCTGAAGTCTGTGGAGGTCAGGACCGACATCTGGGTGGGTAAGAACAACCTCGTCGTAAAGTTCGTGGACTATATGCCGGGGGGTGCCAGCGCCGGCTTGCTGGAAGCAACCCTTCAGGAATGAGTAACGTGGATCTCAGTGTCTTTTCAAAAGCGCCAACAGCTTGCCATCGAGCATGCGTCCGTGCCAGTCCTCATAATTGACATCCTGCCGGCCGGAGTCCAGCAGGCCGAAGGGGCCGCGGAAATTCCAGAGGGCATAGCCGATTTTGTTGGTCGTCAAAACGTCCAGCACGTCCTGGAACCAGGAGAGGAACACAGCGTGGGGCGTTTTGTTCCAGCAGCCACATTCGCCGCAATGTACCCCGATACCGCCGCGGGCCAGTTCGATCCAGGGCTGGTAATAGGCTTCGAGCCGCGCACGATCGAACCGTTCGCCATTGATGGTTCCGGGCCAGACCGGGGTGGGGCACTTGTCCGGGTCCTTGTTTGCCCAGGGCGCTTTGTAGTGAGACACCTGACCGGGAAAATAGCCGCGGCAGCTTTGTGCAATGCCTAGTTCCTTCAGTTCGGGTGTCATGGCGTTCCCGATCTTGTTGCCGTCGGCAATCACCAGGTGGCCAGGATTTGAGGACCGGATGGCTTCCACCGCTTTCCGGGCGACATCGCGGTAAAGGTCTCCTGGCACGGCGTTCGCGCGGCTGTGTTGGTCGCCGAGGTCCGCGCGGACGGACGGTTCGTTCAAAAGATCAAAGCTGATTTTTGAGGAGGGCACGTCCATGAACCGCTTGCCCCACATTCCCCAATGGAAAGCAAACGCGCGCTGGGCCTCGGCGGATTTCCACAAGTCGTAGGGTTCGGTGAAACCTGAATTGATGCAGTAGCCCGGCGCGCGGTGCAGGTTCAGGTTGACGTGCAAGCCAAGTTTCTGCGCCCCGCGCACAAACGACTCGATCCGGTCCGCTTGCCGCTCGTTGATCTTAAAAACATCCGCCGGGCTAATGTTTTTCGAGCGGTCAAAATCCAGATAGTTTGGGTAAGCCATCGGCAGGCGGACGAAATCAAAGCCCCAGTCCACTATCCACTTCAATTCCTCGTCCGAGGTCCCCCGCCCGCCACGAGAAGGATCGGGCGAGTAAAAATCCTGGAGATTGAATCCCCGCCATCTCGGCAGCGGGTTGGCCGCCGCGGTTTTGCTCTGGGCAAATGCCAGCGAGGTCGCTCCGGCACTGGCGGCGGCGAGCAGCGCGCTTTTGACGAAGGTGCGGCGGTTAATTGGGTGTGGGTTGGTCATGCAGGACTAAAGTTCTTGAAACCCAAAATTCGTTGTAAATAGATCAAGTCTTGTTCCACGGCGCTGAAAAGCGCCGTGAACCGGCAGGCTGGAAAGCCTGCCCTACAGGACTGAGGCGAAGCCTCGTCAGGAAGAACATTCGCGGGGAACTCATTGTCCAACATTTCGCTCATGGGTCCATCATTTAGCGGAAAGCGCAGATTGGCAATTTATAATGTTCAGGCCCCTGGGAGCGCGGGCATCTTGCCCGCGAGAGCAACGGCTCCCAGACTCGCGGGCAGGATGCCCGCGCTCCCAGGTGGGTGCCGGTGGGTGCCTTTAAAAAGCTTAATTAGCATTGACAGCACTTTGAATAAGGCACCTAATAGACAACGTAAACGCCCTTAATTATTAACTGCGAGGAAAACTCACATGAAGAGGTCGTTGGCGAATTGGACCCTTAGTGGTCGCGGGCGTAACTACTTTGGCGTAGGGCAGCCTTTCCAGGCTGCCGGTGAGCCGGGCTTTTCAGCCCGGCGTCCATCGGGCGGCTGGAAAG
>PSRM01000227.1 GCA_003176045.1 Verrucomicrobiota bacterium
CTACAAGCCGGAGACGCTGCCCCTGTAGGCCGGGTGCCCTCACCCGGCGTCAGGGAGTGTGAAATATCCGGGTGTAACCCTTTAACCTTTTTAACTTATTTGACCCTTTTCGCTTTTGGTTGCGGGTTTCACCTACCCTTTCACTTCATGCGCCAATAAGCGATTCTGAATCCGGGTCTGCCATTCCGCGTCAGGCCACGGCCTCCGCGCCCGCCGACGCTGGGCGAGTCTCCATTGCAGGAAAACGTGCCTGTGAGGTGTCGAATTGTGAGAAACCTATGAAGCCGAGCCAACCTGCCAGTGCGGGCGGTTTTGGACCGACGCTGTTGATCGAGCGTCCTGCATCGAGGCGATATGGCCTCGCGATTGCCACTGTTCTCTTAGCGTGGCTGTTCAGGAGGGCGCTTACACCCATGGTGGGAGTGGAAGCGCTTCCTTTCATCTTTTTCTTTCCAGCGGTTGCCGCCACGGCCTGGTATGGCGGCCTTGGGCCTGCGTTGGCTTCAACCGCCCTGGCCACGGGCGCTGCCGTCTGGTCATTCCGCAACCCGGCCCAGCCTTTGGGAGCGACGGCGTCCTACCTAACGGGCGCAGGCGCATTCGTTGTCGCTTGCCTTTTTATCGCGGCGGCCATTCAGGCGATGCACCGGGCCCGGTCTCTCTTAGTAACAGAATTCGCCCGGCGCACTCAGCTCCGATCAGAACTAAGCGACGAACACGACCTGCTACAGACGACCCTCGCCAGCATTGGAGATGGTGTTATCGCCACGGACTCCCTGGGGTGGATAACCTTCCTGAACCACGAAGCTGAACGGCTGACCGGGTGGAGAAATGAACAGGCCATGGGCCGCCCGCTGCTTGAAGTGTTTCGAATCCTGAACGAGCACACACGGCAGCCGTCCGAAAACCCGGTTGAAAAGGCCTTGCGCTCAGGCGCAGTTGTGGGTTTGTCCAACCATACGGTGCTGGTCTCAAAAAGCGGCGTGGAAATTCCTATTGATGACAGCGCGGCTCCCATACGCCACGCCGATGGCTCCATCTTTGGTGTGGTGCTGGTTTTCCGGGACTTCACCGAGCAGCGGCGATCCGATGAGGCCCGGGCCCGCCTGGCCGCCATCGTCCAACACTCTGGCGACGCTATTTTTACAAAGGACCTTAATGGTTTCATCCAAACCTGGAATGCCAGTGCCGAACGGCTCTTCGGTTACAACGCCGAAGAGATCGTCGGCAAACACATCACCACACTTTTTCCCCCGGATCGCCTGAAAGAAGAGGACCACATTCTGGGGCTTCTCAGGGCAGGCCAGACGGTCGAACGCTTTGAAACGGTGCGGGTCGCAAAAAACGGCAGACAGATTCCGGTTTCGGTAACCATTTCACCTTTGAAGGACTCAGATGGCCGAATCATCGGCGCATCCAAGGTCGTTCATGACATCACGGAGAAAAAGGCAGCCGAGTCGGCGATGAATGAGGTCAACCGGTTGCTGGCCACTCGTGCCGAAGAGTTGGAAAAAATGGTGCAAGAGCGAACCGCCAGTCTTCGGACGATGGTCGGCGAATTGCAGCATGTCTCTTACGCGATCACACACGACATGCGCGCGCCGCTGCGGGCGATGAGCAGTTTTGCCAGCTTTATAATGGAGGACCTTCAAGGAATGGGGGAGGCCGCGGCCAAGTCGATCGAACATTGCCGGCGCATTATTACGGCCGCCACCCGCCTGGACAGGTTGATTCAGGACTCGCTCAATTACACCCGAGCCATTCTCCAGGAAGCCCCGCTCCAGCCCGTGGACCTTTCCCGGCTCGTGCCCGCGTTGATCGAAGGCTATCCAAATCTCCAGCCCGATCGCGCCGACATTAAGATCGAAAACCATCTGCCAGTGGTGCTTGGCGAAGAGAGCTTGCTCACGCAATGTTTTTCCAACCTCCTCGGTAACGCCGTGAAGTTCGTCCCTCCGGGCACACGGCCGAAAGTCTCGATCGCGAGCCACTCCTTCGACTCGATCGCCCGCATCACCATCCAGGATAACGGCATTGGAATTTCCGCTGCGGCCCAGCCCCGCCTCTTCCGCATGTTCCAACGCATTACGGCCGATTACGATGGCACCGGCGTCGGCCTGGCCATCGTCCGCAAAGTCGTCGAGCGCATGGGCGGCAAAGTCGGTGTCGAATCCGAGCCCGGCAAAGGCAGCCGCTTTTGGGTGGAACTGCGCAAGAAGGCTTAGATTTAGTTTGCGTCCACAAAACGCAGGTGATATTTTCTTGCGCTCGATTTGGAACGAGGGAATCCGCTTAAAACACAGCATATTGAAAGTAGAACTATGACTATTACCAGGACCGCGACCATTATCAGCGTTCTCTGCGCTTCCATGGGACTGCGCAGCGCATCCGCCGCCGATATCACCGGCACCGTCACCTACAAAGGAACGCCGCCAGCCGAAAAAGAAATTGACAAAAGCGCCGGCGAGGGTTGCACGACACACGGCGCCAAGGGCACAACTCATCACTATTTCGTTGGCGCCAATGGCGAGTTTGGCAATGTGACGATCTACCTCGAAGGTCAAGCCGGCAAAAATCTGTCCACTGGCGCCTCCGCGCCCCCGGTCGTCCTGGACCAAAAGGATTGCGAGTACACCCCGGTGATCCTCGCCGTTCAAACCGGGCAGAAATTAAAAGTAAAAAATTCCGATCCCACCACGCACAACGTCCATGTCCAGCCTGCTGAAGGTTCCGGCAATAAAGGAGCCAATCCAATCCAGCCTGCCAACAGTCCGGATCTCAGCCTGAGCTTTGATAAACCCGAGATGTTCGTGAAAGTCGCCTGCGACGTCCATAATTGGATGTTCGCCTGGGTCAGCGTTTTCGATCATCCGTACTTTGCGGTTTCGGCCAAGGATGGCACTTTCAAGATTTCAAACGTCCCCGCCGGCAAATACACCATCGTTGCGGAACATCGCAAAGCTGGAAAAGCCACCCAACAAATCGAGGTAAAAGACGGCGGTCCGAATAAAGTGGAATTTGTCATGCCCGCCGAGGCTGCCAAGAGCAAGACCTGAGGCGAAGCGGCACGGCATTACCCACCAGTGTTCCGACCGGTCGGACTGGTCGAACCGGTCTGATAATTCCTCGACCTTGAACCTTGAACTTTGAACTCGGAACTTTGAGTCACCGCCCACGCCACATTTTCGCGGTCCTCACCGCCCTCGCCGCCCTGGTCCTTATTGGCCTGGGCGGGTTGGTTACCAGCAAAGAGGCCGGCCTGGCCGTTCCCGACTGGCCGACCAGCTTCGGTTACAACATGTTCTTCCTCCCGATCTCGAAATGGGTCGGGGGGATTTTTTACGAGCACACTCATCGCCTGGTCGCGTCAGGCGTCGGCCTGATGACCACGATTTTGGCGCTGTGGCTCTATGGCAGGAATTCCCGGCTCCTGATGCGTTGGGCCGGGCTTAGCCTCTTTACTGTCGGCGCGGTTGCCGGATTTATTGCGCCGAAGCACTGGAGCGATGCCCTCGTGCTGGCGGCCGCTGGATTGGCCGCATTTGGCGCAAGCTTCGTTTGGCCGATGTGCGAACCAGCTCCCAAATGGCTGCGGCGCCTCGGCCTTGCAGCCTTTTTTGCTGTGATCCTGCAAGGGGTGCTGGGTGGTGTGCGCGTCGTCTGGCTCAAAGACCAAATCGGAATTTTCCACGCCGCTCTGGCTCAAATTTTTTTCGTGCTTCTGTGCGCAATCGCCCTTTTTACGAGCAGAAGGTGGGCGCGCCTTAATGCCAGTCAGGATGAAAATCGCAATCGCGCTACGGAATTGCCGCCAGGTCTTGGAGTGCGCTCCCGATCCATCGGGAGCGCTTTGGATGGATGGGCGAGAAAGCTAAAGCGCCAGAGGACTGGCGCACTCCAAGACGCTGTCGCGCTCTCCGATTCCGCCTTGGACTCTGCCCGCCTTCTTGTAGTTGGAACGACCCTGCTTATCTTTGTGCAACTACTCCTCGGCGCCACCATGCGCCACCAACATGCGGGTCTTGCGATACCCGATTTCCCGCTCGCTTACGGCAAGCTTTGGCCTGCGATTGATGTTGACTCTGTGGCCCATTACAATTCGCAACGAATCGAGACAACTGCAGTCAACCCGATCACCGCGACGCAAATCGCTTTGCAAATGGCTCATCGTGCCATGGCCGTATTAATTTCAATTGCGGTGGCTGTCTGCGTATGGACCACACGTCGCCGGCTTGGCTCCTCTCATCCGGCCGGCCGTCTGGCGCTCGTCTGGTTGAGCCTGCTTGTGCTGCAGGTGGTTCTTGGAGCCGCCACGATTTGGTCTAACAAGGCTGCCGACATTGCTACGGCCCACGTGGTGATCGGGGCTCTGTCACTGGTCTTAGGGACTTATGTGAGCATTTTCTCCTGGGCGCGCTGCCGTCTCGCCGGCGAGTTCTCAACAGTTAGGAAAAACGCCGGCGAGAGCCCGGGCCGGGCAGGCCATCCGGCGCTCCCATCTCCTCGCCCAGTTCCAGCATCATGACGACCACCACCGCCCATTCCCTACCGCCGACCACCGCTGTACCGTCAGCTACGGTAGGCTACGGTAGCCTGCGGAAACCTACGGCTGATTCCCTCCACCCCCCCCTTTCCCTGTCCATTCCCGATAAGAATTGGCTGGCCATCTACTCCGACCTTTTCAAAGCGCGTCTTACGACGCTGGCATTATTCACCATGCTCGCCGGCTTTTACCTCGGATTCCGTGGGCACATGGATTACCTGCGGATGCTTCATGCGCTGCTGGCTACGGGGTTGGTTGCCAGTGGCGCCTCGGCCCTGAACCAGCTCTGGGAACGAAAACTCGACGCAACCATGCGCCGGACCCAGGATCGCCCTTTGCCTGCGGGCAATCTTCGGCCGGGCACCGTCCTGCTCATCGGGTGCTCGACCTCTCTGGCCGGGCTGATCTATTTGGCCTTGGCCGTCAACCGGATCACCGCCCTCCTCGGCGCTGCCTCTCTGCTGAGTTACATCTTTGTATATACGCCTCTCAAGCGCGTCACCTGGCTGAATACGGTAGTGGGGGCCGTCCCGGGTGCTTTGCCGCCGTTGATGGGTTGGACTGCCGCTCGCGGCGAAATCAGTGCGGAGGGACTAGGGCTGTTTGCCATCCAGGCGCTATGGCAAGTGCCTCATTTCCTCGCGATTGCCTGGATTTATCGCGATGAATACGCCAAAGCAGGCTTCAAGATGCTACCGGTGATTGACCCTGAAGGCCGCCGGTGTGGACGCCAAGCCGTCCTCTTCACCCTGGCTTTGATGCCAATCAGCGTTTCACCGTTCTATTTCAAAATTGCCGGACCCGTTTATCTATGCGGCGCGCTCGTGCTCGGCGCTCTTTTTCTTTGGTCAGCCATCCAGTTCCGCCGCGATTTGACGCTTGCCCGCGCCCGCCAATTGTTTTATTTATCCGTCCTTTATCTTCCGCTGTTGTTGGCGGTGATGGCGCTTGATAAAGCCAGATCTTAATTTTTTAATGTTTTTGTATTCAAAGGCGGCAGGCTAGCTTGCTGCTACTATGCGCAAACACCAAACACCAAACACCAAGCTCCAGAGAAACATCAGGCTCCAAACACCAACAGAGCGTCATGAGCGGCTATTGGAGCTTGGTTTTTGGTGTTTCACTGGTGTTTGGTGTTTGGCGTTTGGTGTTTCGGTTTTTTGATTTATGGACTCCGCTGTCGCTCACGCTCACCCACATTCCCACTCCGAAGCAGGCCACGCTGCTCACGCTGAAGGCGGTTTCTGGAGCAAATACATCTTCTCCACCGACCACAAGATCATTGGGATACAATACGGCATCACGGCGCTGTTCTTCCTGCTGTTCGGATTTTGTCTGATGATTCTGATGCGCTGGCAAATCGCCCATCCGGGACAGCCTGTGCCGGTCATCGGCTCTCTGCTCCACGCGGTGCTCGGCGATACGGCGCCAAAGGGCACCATTCCGCCTGACCTTTACAACTCCTTCGGCGCAATGCACGGAACCATTATGGTGTTTCTGGCCATTGTGCCGTTGGCCTTCGCGGCGTTCGGAAATTACCTGGTCCCTCTCCAGATCGGCGCGCCGGACATGGCCTTTCCGCGGGTCAACATGGCCAGCTACCAGTTCTACTTCATCGGCGGCATCATCATGCTGGTCAGTTTCATCATTCCGAACGGCGCCGCCCAGGCCGGCTGGACCTCATACCCTCCGCTGGCGCTGGTAATTCAGACCGATGGCCAGACTTTCTGGCTGATTGGAATGGTATGCCTGATTACGTCCTCGTTGCTGGGGGCAGTCAATTTCATCGCCACAGTTATTCAGTTGCGCGCGCCCGGCATGACCTGGATGCGCCTGCCTTTTTTCGTTTGGGCGCAATTCGTCACTGCCTTTCTGCTGCTGCTGGCCTTCCCGCCTCTGGAAGCTGCCGGCGTCCTGCAGCTCATGGATAAGGTGGCAGGCACAAGCTTTTTCCTCCCCACGGGACTTTCGGCCAGCGGCTTCCACGCCGTAAGCGGGGGCGGCAGTCCATTGCTTTGGCAGCACCTGTTCTGGTTCCTGGCGCATCCCGAGGTCTATGTGCTCATCCTGCCCGCCATGGGAATCGTTGCTGAAATCATCGCCAACAACACACGCAAACCCATCTGGGGCTACAAGTCTCTGGTCTATGCGGTGCTCTCGATCGGGTTCCTTTCCTTCATTGTTTGGGCGCACCACATGTACCTCACCGGCATGGGCACCTACATCTCGTCCTTTTTCCAGATCACCACGATGATTATTTCCATCCCGTCAGTAATCGTGCTGACCTGCCTGTTCATCTCTCTTTGGGGCGGGGCCATACGCTTCAACACGCCTATGCTCTTTGTGATGGCGTTCCTGCCTATGTTCGGCATTGGTGGACTGACCGGACTGCCACTTGGCCTGGCTGAGGCGGACCTTCACCTTCACGACACCTATTATGTGATCGCTCATTTCCATTACATCGTTGCACCAGGCACCATCTTCGCCATCTTCGCCGGCCTCTACTACTGGTATCCGAAGATCACCGGTCGCATGATGAACGAGTTCTGGGGCAAGGTGCATTTCTGGACCTCGCTGATTTTCATGAATCTCATTTTCCAGCCCATGTTCGCCCAGGGCATGGCTGGCATGTTGCGCCGCATGGCCGATGGCGGTGCCAACTATTCGGCTGCGAATGTGAAGAACGCGATCGGTGGCCTGCCCGACAAAATTATGGGCATGCACCGGTATATTCTCATGTCCGCCGTTTGCCTCGGTTTGGCTCAGATTCCTTTTATCATTAATTTCTTCTGGAGCATCAGTCATGGCAAGAAGGTCACTTCGGACAACCCATGGGATGCAACGACCCTGGAATGGCAGACCCCGACCCCTCCGCCGCACGGCAATTTTGCCGTCGCCCCCCACGTCTATCGCGGCCCCTACGAATACAGTGTCCCTGGCCACACCACCGATTTCACCCCGCAAAACGAGCCCGACGAAGTTCCGTCACGGCAACCCGCCCACCCTGACTTTGGCCCCGCCGGTTCCACCCCCGCCGTCCAGCCAACCTGAAATCGGTTTATGACACACGAATAGGGACAGACGAATAAACTCCATGCATTCTGAACTCAATTCGTTTGTCCCCATTCGTTTGTCACATTCTTCTAAGCGTTTTACTCATTTAACGATTTAACTCATTTAACTCATTTAACCGCCTTACATGGACATCCCCTACACCGTCGAAGCACGGCCCGATACTGGCCTATATAACGCCAAAGTCGGCATCTGGCTTTTCCTGGCGTCCGAAGTCATGCTCTTCGGGGCGTTGTTCTCGACTTATATCCTCCTGCGCGTCGGAACGCCCGAAGGCTACTGGCCGCATGGTTGGCTCAATATTCCCGTAGGCACCGCGAACACGCTGGTCCTCATCACATCCAGTATCACGACGGTCATGGCCTGGGCCTCATGCAAAATGAACCAGTTCGATCGATTCAAGCGCTATCATGCCTGCACGATCCTCCTCGCGTTTTGCTTCGTTGGCATCAAATCCTACGAGTATCACGACAAATTCACCCACTATTCGATCACCCTCAAAAACGGCAAAATCGCCGATGGCCATCTCATTTCGAAATCCCCTGGCTTCAACGTGAATGAGAAAGCCGGTCCCGTGAAAGGCGAAATCAAGATTCACGGCCATGAAGTGAATTTCAGCAACAAACAGGGCGACGAACTTCAAAAGGAACTCAAGAAGATTTACGACCTGCGCTCACCCGAAGGCCGCGAAGCGGCGAAGGAGCATAAGGAACTGGAGTATAGCGCTTCCGATATCGTCTCGCTGGAAACCTACGGCCCCTGGCACAACACTTACACGGCTATTTACTTTACCCTCACTGGTCTGCACGCCTTGCACGTCATTGGCGGCGCCATCGTGATCGGCTTTCTTTGGGGTCCTCTCAGCAATCTTTGGCGCAGAGACCCCGAGCGCTTCACCAATCGCATCGAGATCTCCGGCCTGTTCTGGCACTTCGTTGACCTGGTCTGGATTTTCCTCTTCCCTGTTTTATACCTGCTGTGAAAGACACGAATTTCACTAATTTGCACGAATGGAACAGCTTATTGGGCAAACGAAAAAATTCGTGAAAATTCGTGTAATTCGTGTCTAAAATTAAAAGTGATAATTCATAAATCATAAATCCCCGATGGACGCTCACTCCCCCACGTCATCTGCTCCCGCAACCGTCGCTGCGCACGCGCACGCGCACGACGACCATTTCGCCAGTCACATCCGCCGCTACCTCCTGGTGTTTTACGCCCTCATCTTCGGCACGGTTATCACAGTTGCTGCCTCCTACATCCCGTTCGGCGATCGCGCCGTGAACATCGGCGTGGCCCTGTTCATCGCTTGCGGCAAAGCATCTCTCGTGGCGGGCTATTTTATGCACCTGGTTTCGGAACGGAAAATGATCTATGGCATCATGATCTTCACCGTGATTTTTTTCATCGGCCTGATGTTCCTGACCCTGGCTTCTTTCATGAATCCTCCCGCGAACACGACTACGCACTGAGACGTGAAACGTGAAACGTGAAACGTGAACCCAAATCGTTAGCCATGGTCAAAATTCATCTTTTTCGCGACGTGGATGTCTCTGGGCGCTCAAGTAACACGCAACGCGGCGCCGGCAGCAATTCACGTTTCACGTTTCACGTTTAATCCTATGTCTCTTAAAGCCTTCCACTTCGTTTTCATTACGACTTGCATCGTCCTCACTCTCGGTTGCGGAGTCTGGGCATTGAAACACTACTTCTCGGAAGGTCAGGCCATTTATCTGATAGGCGCCTTTGCATCGCTCGTCTCGTCCGTCGCCCTGGCGCTCTACGAATGCTACTTTTTGCGCAAACTGAAACACATTGATTTCCTGTAAGCTCGAAATGACCGCCTTCGTCCATTCAAACTTAGTCCTGGCTTGCGCTGCCTGCTACGGCCAAAACGATTCTTCGATGGCCCAGGGCATGAACTGGGGCATCGTCGCTCTGCTGGGAGTGACCATTTCCGTCCTCGCCACCATCGCCGGATTTTTTATATATCTTTCGCGCAGAGCCGTTTCCTCGGCTAACGATGTGGCCCCGCGAGATACCCTTCGCTCGACCCTCGACCCTCGACCTTATCCCGCTCCTCGACCCACGACCCTCGCCCCACTTTCTTATGGGAAAACTGTTTAACGACATACTTGGTCTGCCAGCCGTCGCCTCCGAGCACGCTCAGGAGGTGGACAATCTCATCATCTACCTGCACATTCTCATGATCGTCCTGTTCGTGGGCTGGATGGCCTATTTTGCCTATGTGCTATTCCGCTTTCATCGCTCGCGTAATCCGAAGGCCGATTATGTGGGCGTGAAAAATCACGCCTCCAGTTATATAGAAGGAGCTGTGGCCGTCATTGAAGGCGTATTGCTCTTTGGCCTGGCAATCCCTTTCTGGTATAAAGCCTCAGACAAATTCCCTCCGAAGGACCAATCCACCCAGGTGCAAGTCGTGGCTCAACAGTTCAACTGGAATTTCCGTTACCCTGGAAAGGATGGCAAATTTGGAGACCAGGATATGCGGTTTGTCAGCAGCACCAATACCTTCGGAATTGATCCTAACGACCCTAAAGGAAAGGACGATATCGAATTGCAGAACCTGCTCCACGTGCCCCTCGTCAAAAATCCCGACGGCCAATTTCGCCCGGTCATCCTGTATATATCCTCCAAAGATGTCGTCCACTCCTTTAAAATCATCGCGTTGCGCATGACTCAGGACGCCATTCCCGGTATGCGCATCCCTATTTGGTTCCGCCCTACCGAAAAAGGCCGTTACCAGATCAATTGTGCCCAACTCTGCGGCAACGGCCATTCCAGCATGTCCAACGGGTTTCTTATCGTCGAAAGCCAGGAAGATTACGACAAGTGGCTGGCCTCCAAAGCCAGTGCCGCTTCTCAGGGTAGTTTGGAATGATTAACTCCTCCTCGTCCTCGTTCCCGTCCTCGTCCTCGGATAAAAGCGGACGAATCGAGGACGAGGACGAGAACGAGGACGAGGAGGAAGTCTGAAGTCCGTAACCGAAACCCCCAAACCCCGTCGCCGCGCCGAATGGGTCCTGTGGATCGGTCTCGGGCTGGTTTCGGCTACACTTCTGTTACTACTCCTGCTGGCGCAACTTCTCCGATCTCAAGCAAATGCCGCCAAACCGCTTCCTGTTTTGGGTCAAGTCGCCGATTTCACCCTCACCAACCAGGATGGCCGCACCGTTTCGCTCGCCGATCTTCGTGGCCATGTCTGGGTCACCGACATCATCTTCACCCGCTGCACCGGCCCTTGCCTGCGTATGACCGGCCTAATGCGGCAGCTTCAGGAGGCCCTCCCGCCCGGCAACCAGGCAAAGTTCGTCACCCTGACAACCGATCCGGAGTACGACACGCCTGCCGTCCTCAAAACCCGCGCCAATCAATTCAACGCTGATCCCTCTCGTTGGCTGTTCCTGACAGGCACGAAAAAGCAGATCGCGGAAGTGGCCGTGAACTCACTCAAATTAACTGCTGTGCCGAAAGAACCGGACAAACAAGAGACTCCAGCCGACCTGTTCATTCATAGCACCCAATTTGTGGTTGTGGACAAGCAAGCGCAAATGCGTGGTTTCTTCGACACTGCGGGCGAAGGTGTTGATCCGACGAAGACAAAATCCGATATTCTGAACGCGGTGCGGCGTTTGGAAAAGGAACGCTGAGCTTGAAAACTTCAAAGTTCAAACTCCAAACTTCCAAGAAGCCTCAAACCTCAAGCATCAAACGAACCGATGGACGATCCTTTTGGATATTGAAGCTTGGGGGTTCATTGATGTTTGAAGTTTGAGTTTTGATGTTTAGCCCCCATGACCTTCGCTGATCTCCCCGCCGTAAACGCGTGCCTCAACGGCCTGAGCGCGCTGTTCCTGGGCTGCGGCTACTATTTTATTCGGCGCAAAAATCGAACCGCCCACCGCAACTGCATGATTGCGGCGTTTGTGGTTTCGTCACTTTTTCTGGCTTGTTATCTCACTTACCACGGATACGTGGCCTACTATCTACACCGCGGCCCCACCAAATTTGAAAACCCCGCCTGGTTCCGGCCCATCTACCTCACGCTCCTAACCTCCCACACTATCCTGGCCGCCGTTATTGTTCCTTTAGTCCTGGTGACCCTGACCCGCGCCATTCGGCAAAGATTCGATCTGCACAAAAAAATCTCCCGCTGGACCTGGCCACTGTGGATGTATGTCTCGGTGACCGGTGTGTTGATCTACGTTCTGCTCTACCACATATTTCCACAATCCTCGCAAGGAATTCCCAGGAATTCTGCAGCCGCTGATGCGAGCCGGCGCTGATTTCGAAATCGCTCGGACTTCGAGATCTCATTAACACCGCGGCTTTAGCCCGGTGAAAGCTGCGAGTTGCTGCCGGTCAGCGGTTTCAACCGCTTATTGGGAGGTAAACTGTTGAAACAGTTTCCCAAGCCTGTCTTCTCTTTTACACCGGGCTAAAGCCGCGGTGTTAATGAGAGGTAGTGAGAGGCGGATGATAGTTTTGTGGCCGGGCAAGGGTTGATGAACAGCCGGAGGTCGCTATTTCACCACCATTGTTGTGAATGGGAAGACGCTTGCCTGCAAATAGACCAGCACTCCCAACAAGCAAGCCAAAGCCAGGCTGTGGAAAAACACGAACCGCAGGATCGAACCTTCATGCCCGTACCAGTTCGTCGCGGTGCTCGCGACGACGATGCTTTGCGCGTCCACCATCTTACCCATGACTCCTCCGCTGCTATTGGCCGCGCCCATCAGAATCGGAGAAAGCCCGCGTTGCTCCGCGGTGATGCGCTGCAAGCTGCCGAATAAAACATTGGACGCGGTATCTGACCCCGTCAACGCCACGCCGAGCCAGCCCAGCAGAGTCCCAAAGAAGGGATACAGCGCTCCGGTGCGCGCCATTGCGAGGCCAAGTGTCCCGTCGCTTCCGGAATACTTGGTCACATTCCCAAGTGCCAGCATGCCCATAATTGTCAGCAACGAATAACGCACTCGCCAAACCGTCTGTCCGTACACTTTCAATAGTTCCGTTGGCCGGAACCCAAGAAGAGCACCGCTCAGAAGAGCGGCAAAAAGAATTCCCGTGCCCGTAGCCGAAAGGATGTTCAGCCGAAAGACCGCCGTCTCAGGTTTGGCGCCGGCGGCGGCAATCGGCGGCGTGCGTTGCACCAGTTCATGAAGGCCGGGCACGGCGACGTTCGGTGAAGCTGTCCGATCCAGTACCGCCTTAAATTGCGGCGTGCCCCAGAGAAAGATTACCGCAGTAAGAATGATCCAGGGGGCAGTTGCCATGAGTGCGGAGGGCCGAGCGGAGCGCGACATGTCAGATCGATCTGACCGGTCTGAGTTGTCTGACCGCTGCTCCAGGCCAGCCTCCACCCTCGACCCTCGACCCCCGACACTAGGCTTCCAAAACCGGAGCTGTACGAGCAGCGCCCCGATCGAACAAGCCGCCGCGACTGGATCCACAAGCCACGGTCCGTGGAAATTTGAAACAAGAAATTGCGGGATTGCAAAAGCTGCGCCAGCCGTCAATGCCGCCGGCCAAACGCCGAGCATCCCACGCCAGCCTGCGTAAGCCGCGACTATCCAGAACGGAATGAGCAGCGAAAAAAATGGAAGCTGTCTGCCCACCATGGCCGAGATCTGTCTGGCATCGAGCCCCGTGACTTGTTCCAGGGTCGTAATCGGGATGCCCAAAGACCCGAAAGCGACCGGCGCGGTATTGGCAATAAGCGCAAGCCCGGATGCATGCAATGGCTTAAACCCAAGCTGAATGAGAATCGCCCCAGTGATCGCCACCGGCGTCCCAAATCCTGAGACTCCCTCGATGAACGCGCCAAAGGAGAACGCAATCAGGATCAATTGGACGCGAGGATCAGGCGCCAGGCGTGCAAGATTCTGCCGCAGTGATTCGAACAGGCCACGACGTTCCGTAAGGTCATACAGGAACATTACGTTCAGAACGATCCAACCGATGGGAAATAATCCGAATGCCAGTCCATAGGTTGTCGCCCCCATCGCGGACGATGCCGGCATTCCGAAAATGACTATTGCGACCGCAACGGCCACAGCAAGCGCGCCGAGCGCGGCGGTGTGGATCCGCACCCTCAAAAACGCGATGCTGACCATAAGGACCAGCAATGGCAGAGCCGCAATAGCTGTGGAGAGGAACCAGTTATGGAGCGGGTTGTAGGTTTGATGCCAGGGCATGACTCATGAAACTTAAGCGCAAACTTAATCGCAAACTTAGTCGAAAATTTAGTCGCCAAGTCAGTTCCGGACCAAATTCTCGACTAAGTTTGCGATTAAGTTTGCGACTAAGTTCTTGGGAAACCTCACAACGGAGCCCGATTCACATCCTTGTAATAAATGTAACTGGCAGGCGTCTTCCCCATCGCAACAAACCACTGTGGGCAGTAAGGCGCCATCCAGATCACATCCCCAGCCTGGACCGGGTGCCAATCCGAATCCAGGCGGTAGATTCCCTGACCTTTGAGCATCAGCAATCCGTGCTCCATGATATGACTCTCCACGAAGGGCAAGGTTGCGCCCGGCTGATAGGTGAAGATGTTCACAGCCATATCAAACTCGGGCTTATCCGGCAGAAGGACTTGGAGCCGGGCGTCTTCGTTGCCGAGGAAAGGCTTGCCGGGTACATTCTTTTCGTGGCCGACAATGTAAGGCGTGCTGGAGGCCTTCACTACCATAGGTTCGAACCGCTTCTGGAATATCAGAAGCTGTGTTCCAACGGCTGGCCTCTCAAAGTGGAAGTCATGGCCCGGCGGAAGGTATATATATTCGCCTGATTCGAGTTTATGCTTTTTGCCTTGAATATTCGCCTGGCATGCGCCCGCCAGCAGATATACGAAGAATTCCAGCAGGCCAGTGCTGCCCGCGCCTTCACCGTCCTCTTGGAACGTTACGAGCAACTGGCAAAAGCGCGCACCCATTCCTTCCGATATCTGCACGATGACGGTTGCGTCACGCCAGCCCGGGATGTTGCTGGGCACAAAACCTGAAGGTGTGCGCAATGCGTAACGCTCCTGGATGACGTCACGCGTGAAGCCGAATAAATCGCTCATGCTGTGGGAAACTTGATGCCTGAGGTTGATGCGTGAAACGTGAAAAGTGAAACGTGAAAACAGGCACCGGCTGGATCATAGGACAGGTTTTACCAGGGAGCCTAGAGGCGCGGAGACGATTTGGCCATCCTTAAAAACCGTGTGCCCGCGCACAAGCGTCCGTGTGACGCGACCATGCAATTTGCGCCCTAGATAAGGCGTTTGCGCGTGACGATAGAACAGATCTTCGGTCCTGACCTCAAATTCGGCATCGAGGTCCACTAGTGCGAGGTCTGCATCTGCGCCGACTACGATTCCGCTTTTTGATTTCGGCAAATTGAATCTCTTTACGACACCCTGGGAGAGAAAGCTCGCGAGATGGGAGAGCGTCTGCTGCTGATGGAGAACACCATTTTCAACACCGGCCACAAACCTGCTGTGCAGGATTTGCGATGGCTTCAACTCCGGCCTGGCAGTCTCACGCACTATTTCGGTGAGCAGCAGCGATAAGGTGTGTTGGGCGCCCGAGATGCCGCCCCAAACCTTGAAAAAGTTCTCGCCGCGCTTCAGTTCCAGAGGGGATGGGGAATGATCGGAACCAATTGTCGTCACGGCGCCAGCCATCACGTGCTCCCAGAGTTCCCTCTGGTCCGCGATCGTACGAAGCGGAGGAGCGCATTTCGCGGTTGCTCCAATTCGAACCATGTCCCCTTGAGTAAGCGTGAGGTAGTGCGGACACGTCTCGCACGACACATCCACACCTCGCCGCCGTGCCTCCGTAATCAACTGTACGCCTTTCCCACAACTGACGTGGACTATGTGCAAGGCGCACCCCGTTTCACCGGCGATGTCCAGCGCTCGCCGAATGGCATCCAATTCCGCGGGAATCGGGCGTGAATCGAGATAATCTTGCACCGACTTGCGTCCTTGGGCGATTTTCTCCTCGGCTAGGCGGCTCGTCATTTCCTGACTCTCAGCGTGCACCGCTACCGGAAGCCCAAGACGCGCGGCGCGCTTCATCCCTTCGCGCAAAACTTTGTCGTCTGACCAGGGAAAATCCTCCATGCCGCTGTCGGACATAAAAGCTTTGAACCCGATTACGCCGCATTCGGCCAGTTCTTCCAGGTGATCCAGATTCTGCGGGACCAAACCTCCCCAGAAAGCGAAATCCACAATGGATTTGCTCTTAGCGGCGGCCAGCTTCAGGTTAAAACTTTCGGCATCCAGGGTTGGCGGACTCGCGTTGAGAGGCATGTCGAAGAAGAGGGTACCGCCACCTGCTGCCAGTGCTCTCGAGCCGGTTTCGAGACCTTCCCAATCGGCCCGGCCCGGCTCGTTGAAATGCACGTGCGCATCTATAAGGCCGGGGAAAGCGTGTAAGCCGCGAGCGTCCAGGAGTTCGTGTCCGGACTCTGAGACGTTGGATCCGATTTCCGCGATTTTGCCGTCAGCAATGAGGATGTCCACTTCCAGCACTTCCGCCGGAGTCACAACCATGCCTCCTTGAATGAGCAGACTCATCCAGAACACCTAACTTCCGCGGTAAGTTGTGTACGCCCAGGGAGAACAAAGTAGAGGCACGTGATAAGAGGCGCGTGGATCACTGATGCCGAACCGCACAGGCACTCGGTCCAGAAAAGGGACTTTTAGCATCGAGTCGGTTTTTTCGCTAAAATAAGCCCCAGCATGAAACACCAGCTCATACTGTCCGGCTTTCATCTCTTCTGCATTGAGCAGGGGTTGGTCAGTGCGACCGTCCACATTCGTATGAACGGTTTTAAGCAATCGAGTCTTCCCATCTTCTTCAACCGCCCACAATTCAATCCGCATCCCTTGCGCCGGGCACCCGTGAGCTGTGTCCAGAACGTGCGTGCTGAGCTTGGCTGACATTGAGCGAGGCTAAGGGAGGCTGCCTTGCACGGCAATGCGAAAGCAAAGTCCAAATTCCGAACGTCGCTCATTTAGCGGCAGGAAAATTCACAGTCTCTATTTTCCTGTCTTCCATTTTCTTGGCTGATTTTCCTGCTGCTTAATCTTCCTGTCGGCTTTCCGTGGCGTCTGCGTCCGCGGTCAAATCCTTCAGCCTTAGCCACGCAATTTTCCCGATCTCCTCCAACGCAGTCTTGATCTCGGCCCGGCGAGAGTTAGCCAGCCGGCGAGGAAACGCTTCGAGGATTGCTTCTTTCTTGTTAAGCCTGGCGCAAATTACAAATGGGAACCCAAACCTTGCGTGGTACCGGCGATTGAAATCCTGAAAGACGGCGATTTCCTGCGCACTGAGCCTGTCCAACCCGGCGCTGGCCTGCTCGTGGGTGGATTGTGGAGTGAGTGTGCCCGCCAGGGCAGCGCGGCCAACCAGATCAGGGTGCGCGCGTATCAGCGCGATTTGTTTTTCCTCGGCCGCCGCTGCCAAAGTTCCACAAAGCGCTGCATGAAGCTCCTCCGCGCTCGCAAAGGGGCGTGCGGAGGATGTCCTGTCCGCGATCCAGGGGGAATGTTCAAAGACAGGGCCTACAACCCTCGTGAACTCATCACGAGGCATGCCGTTCAACGAGTCCATTGAGTATCGGCCCACTTTTCCCTACCAGTGGTGATGCCAGCCCGGGCCCCAATAAAAACGAAAGCTCGGTCCATAGTAGTAGGGGTAGTAGGGTGGGCCGTAATAATAGGGGCCGGGATAGTAGTAGGGAGGTGCCGGATACTCCATAGGCGGAGGCGGCGAGTTCTGGTTCATGTCGAAGTAGATGTGCTTCGGGACCATGTCCTCCGGTGTGAAATTCCGCCCTGTGCGAAAGACCCTCGTTTGCAGGAACTGATTAGTCACCACGGGTAAGGCTCGGATGATGTAGTAGTACGAGCCAAAATCGTGAAAGGTGCCGTCCGGATCTCCGAAAATTTTCAGATGAATCGGCGTGTTCCCAATCACCTCGCCGTTTGCTTCGATTCTTGCTCCCGGTTCCGATGCCTCGATCAATACATCATAAGCCATCGTGCCATGCGGCCCCCTTTCCGCGCCCGGGGGAATCGTCTCACATCCGGTAAAAACCCCTGCAGCCGCCGCCAGAATGGCCGCTAAGAACAGTCTCTTTCTCATAGATTTAACGTCGCTCACGTCTGAAGATTTGACAACCCGAGCGGGCGTGGTATTCAAACGCTAATGGCGCCAATCCAGGACTCTGCCACGCGTCCGGCCTTGAAAGGGCCAAAGGCTTTTGCCTGCTTTTTTCCTTCCTTACTGATGGGTTTCTTAAGTCCCGCAATTTCCGCCGCCGAGCCCACCAACTCCATGCAAAGCTTCATGGCACAGCGCGGCTATCAGGCGATCCATATGGAGCGGAAGACCGAAAACAGGTTCCTGATCAGAGGAAAGCTCAATGACGTTAGGACGGTCTTTGCCGTGGACACCGGCGCGAATGTCAGCGTGGTCGATTTTCATCGGGCCAGGAAGCTCCCGGAACTCGGAATTGATAAAGGAGTTCGAGGTCCATTTGGCTTTCACGCCGAAGGCTTGAAAATCGTGGCCATGACATGCATGGACCTGAACGGAGTCGTGGTGAGCAACCAGCCGGCACGGGTGCTGAATTTGCACCATGAAATGGGAATTGCAACAGGCTCGAACATTCCACTGACCAGCCCCGAGACTCGCGACGTAGTGCTGGGGATCGATTTCCTTCGAGACACTCACGCTCTTCTCGACTGCGGAACATTGACGCTCTACTTGCGCGGGCAGCAGCCAGGCCTCGAGTTGCAGGAAAATATGGAAAAATCGTTCGAACTCAGCGGCTATGTCTCCGTCCAGCTCAGGTACAGCAGGCACCGGCTTCCCTGTCTCCCCGTTGTAATAAATGGGATTGAAACGGAGCTTTTGCTGGATACCGGGGGATCATACAGCGTTTTGGAAAGTGGCAAAGCCGATGATTTTCATATCTCGATGAGCAACCCGATTGGCAAAATGGGCGACGTAGGCGCGCGCCAGACCGCGCTCTATTTTGCGACGGTTTCGTCCCTCAAGATCGGAAAGTGCGAATTGAGAAATTTTCCAATCGGGATGGTTCACTTTAAATCCGCCGGTTCGGACAAACCTGCTGACCAGTGGCTTGGCACGGGATCCATAGGGCCTGATCTCCTGGGAGCAACACGTGCATTGATCGACTGCTCAAGCGGCAAGCTCTACCTGCGTCCCGGCGAGGGCAAATAACCTGCAGGACCAAAAGTCAAAGCGCCAGAGGACGGCGCACTCCAAGAAGTTTTAGGCTTCCGGTCGGGGACAACAGCAGATTTAATGTGTCAGGCTTATTCAAGCTTTTGCGATCGAGAGAAATCGCTACATGAGGCAAGGCCAGATCAAAAAGGCAAAGCAATGGAAGCGTTGGTTTCTTTTCGGATTGGCCGTGTGGGCCTCGATCTTTTTCCTTCTCGTGTGTTTATTGAGCCATTAAAGATGCTACCCGCCTCCTTCACATCACTTTTTACTTTTCACCTTTCACGTTTCACGTTTCACGCATCACGTTTCACGTTTCACGTTTCACGTTTCACCTCTAACCCACTCCATCGCCTTCTCCGCCAATTTATCAAACGCAACCACCGCCATCTCCAAATGTTCCTCCTTCGTATCCTCGATTTTGTTGTGGCTGATGCCGTGAAGGCTCTGGACGAACATCATCACCGTGGGCACACCAGCTCGGGCAACTTCGGCAGCGTCGTGCAGCGGGCCGGATGGGAGGCGGTGCATTTTGCCGCAGGTCTCGGAAATGGCATCGGAGCACATCTCGACGAGATCAGGATGGAACAGAACGGGCTCGATTTGCCAGAGCCGTTCCCAGGAGACCTCGACGTTGCCCTCTTTGGCGAAGTGCTGGCTGGCTTCCTTGGCTTCCCTGAGCATCTTAGCCAGGGCCGCTGCATCAAGATGTCTTTGGTCGAGTGTGATGGTACAGTCCGCCACTACGCTGGTGACAATGCCTGGTTTGGTGGTGCAGGAACCGATGGTGCATACTCCTCCCGTGCTGCGCTCGGCGATGCGATATATTTCCGGGCTCATTTTTGCAGCGGCAAGGAACGCATCCTTGCGCCGATGCATGGGTGTGCTGCCCGAATGTGCCGCCTGCCCATGAAACGTAATGGCATGCCGCTCGACACCGAACGTGCCAAGGACCGCCCCCAATGGCAGGTCCAAATCGAGCAGCACCGGACCCTGCTCGATGTGCAGTTCAAGATATGCCGCAGCGTTTTTTAGCTCCTGCCCACTCTCTTTCACGCGGTCAAATTCGATTCCCACTTTCTTCAATGCGTCAGGCAGCGGAACTCCATCCTTATCTTTCAAGACCCTGGCCTCGTCCATATTCAGATTGCCCGAGCAAGCAGAGGAACCAAACAGGCTCTTTCCGAAGCGGGCACCCTCTTCATCGGCCCAATCCACCAGACGGACCGTAACCGGTGGGCGGCCATTGTATTGTGCGGCGATACGCCGCAAAGTCTCCAGGGCGGCTAGCTCATCCAAGCAGCCGTCGAGCCAGCCGCCGTTCGGAACTGAATCCATGTGGCCGCCCAGCAGAAGCGCCCGCTGGCTTTGCCCTCGTAAAGTTGACCATAAGTTGCCGGCAGCGTCCACATGGGTTTCAACCGGCAGTTCTGAGAGTTTCTTCTTGAGCCAGGCGCGCGTTTCCATCCATTTGGGAGTGAAGGCCACGCGCTGCGCGCCGTTTTCGTCTGCGGTAAAGCTGCGCAGGTCCTTCAGTTCCGAGATGGTGCGCTTCGGGTTTAAGGTAGAGTTCATTTCCGCTATTCCCGAACCACTGCGTGCAGACGTTCCTTGATCTGCGCAACAAGCTTCTCGTGCGCCTGATTGACCTCCGAATCCAGCAGCGTCCGTTCGGGATGCCGGTAAGTGAAAGCGTAAGCCATGCTTTTTTGGCCGGAAGGAACATTCTTGCCGCGGAAAATATCAAATAGCTCGACTGATTCCAAATTCGCGGGCTTGGCCTGGCGCACGGTTTGCAAAACGGATTCATGAGTGGTCGCTTCGGGCAAAAGCATCGCGATATCCCTGCGGATAGCAGGAAATTCCGGTAAAGGGCGAAACGATTTCGCCTTGTTCCGGCGCGCCAGAATTGTGTCCAGGTTGAGTTCGGCCAGCAACACCGCGTCGCGCAGGTCGTATCTGCGGGCCAGCGTAGGCAGAAGTTGCCCCATTTCGCCAAGCTGGAATCTGCCTAGCTGAATGGTGGCGGATTCAAGGAACAAAGGTGTGCTTTGCTCTCGCCGAGACCAGGTAACACCGCGGACGCCAAACTGATCGAAAAACTCCTCGATCAGGCCCTTGAGATCATAGAGATCAGCCTTCGCCTCGCGCTCAGCGCCGGTCCAATAGGTCGGATTGCGTTGCCCGGTCAGCGCAAAAGCCAGATGGCGCTCTTCCGTTGGGGATTGCGACGCACTGGACTTGAACACCCTGCCCAATTCGAAAAGGCCGACCTCGTTATTTTTCCTGCTCAGGTTATGCCGCAGAGCCTCCAGTAACCCCGGGAGCAGGCTCGCTCGCAACACATTCATGTCGCTGCTTAAAGGGTTGGCCAGAGAAACCATTTCTTCACCTGCCAACACCTTCGCGGCTGTATCGGAGATGAGCGTTTGACCCTGGGTCTCAAACAAGCCAAGCCCGATAAGGATCCGGCGCGCTTCACCCAGTTCATCGTGGGTAGCGTCAAATGGATTCGACCCTATGGCGCCTCGCGGCGGCGTGGACGGAATCCTCTCAACGCCGTGCAATCGCGCGACTTCCTCGATCAAATCCACTTCGCGTTTGAGATCTACCCGAAATGTAGGAATTTGGAACGCCATAGGCTGGCTCCCCGGTGCCGGGGCTCCCACAGGCTGCGGTTTGCGACGCGCAGGTTTCAATTCAAGCGCTCCGAGATAGCTCTCGATTTGTTCGGGCCGTAGTTCGATGCCGAGCAACTCATTCGCCTTCTCTGGGCGCAACGAAATCACTCGCGGCTGCGCTGGTTTTGGAAAAGCATCCACCACTCCTTCAACGAGCGATCCACCAGCCGTTTCCAGAATCAGTTGCGCAGCCCTCCGGCTGGCCCAATCGCAAATACCGATGTCCGCGCCCCGCTCAAAACGGTAGGAGGACTCAGTTCGCAGGCCTAGTTTTTTGGATGTCGTCCGGATGTTCTGCGGCTTGAACCAGGCGCTCTCCAGAAGAACATCCGTCGTACTCAAGCTGATCTCGCTGTTCTGGCCGCCCATAATTCCCGCCAGGGCCAGCGCTTTGGTCTCGTCCGCAATGAGTAACATGTCGCTTGTTAGCGTCCGCTCCTGATCGTCCAGTGTTTTGAATTTTTCGCATTCGGTCGCGCGGCGAATGACAATTTTAGGAGGAGCTTCTAATCCGTTCGGGCCAGGCGGGACGCCTGCCCTACTTTGGAGCAGCTTGTAATCAAACGCATGGAGCGGTTGACCAATTTCCAGCATCACAAAGTTCGTGACATCCACCACATTATTGATGCTGCGAACGCCGACTTTCTCCAAAGCGTTCTTGAGCCAGTCCGGGCTAGGAGCGATCTTTACTCCCCGGACGATTCGAGCTGTGTAGCGGCCACAGAGATCAGCGTCCGAGATCTGGACCGAAATAAAGTCCGCGGCCTGCGGACCCGTAACGACCACCGGAGGCTCGATTCTAGGAGCAGTCGGGATTGGTGTCCCGTGATGAATGAGGGTGGAAGGCGATTCACCCTCTAGATCTACTGGTTGCTCTACAATAGGTGGCGTCTCTGCCTTGTCCTGAGGCGCAACAGGTAGTTGCAACCGATTACCCGCGACGGCTGCGATTTCGCGCGCGATTCCGATCACGCTGTTCAGGTCTGGCCGGTTGGGCGTAATCTCGAGATCATAAATAACATCGCTTCCGGGCCGCCCAAGATACGCCGCGAACGGTTGGCCGACCGTGGCATCCTCGCGCAAGATCAGAAGGCCCAATGTTTCACCCCCCAGTCCCAGTTCCTGGGGTGAGCACATCATCCCGTGCGATTCAACTCCCCGAATCTTGCCTACTTTGATGGCGAGGGGGACTTCGCCGGGTTTGGCAGGCAGTGTTTTGCCGGGCAGAATGAGCGGCACCTTGTCTCCCGCTTTGAAATTGTCGGC
>PSRM01000116.1 GCA_003176045.1 Verrucomicrobiota bacterium
ATTTATGATTTATGATTTATGATTTAAGACCCCGGTAAGCCGCGGTTTTCTGCAAATAACCCCATCAACCCTTCAGCACCGCCCCTCCAGAGCCAAAACGCGGCTTACGCGAGCAAATCATGAATCATAAATTATTCTTCTGACTTAGAGGTTTTGTGGATCGAGCTAAAGATTGCGGTTAGCTCGTGGGCTTCCTGTTTCAAGGGCGCCACCCGCCGCGCCGGAAGCAACCCATCCTCCTCGATTAGTTCCAGCCACAGCAACGACTCATCCGCTTCCTCTAAAGTGCGGCCGATCTTGTCATTCCAGTCCGCCCTGCTGCGCGCTCGGCATGCCGCTCGATAACCGGAAGCCAGCCCGGTGGCTGCCCTGAGGATCTGGCCGGCGATGATCTTGCCCTTAACAGTCCGAGGCAACGCATCCGTCATTTTCATGACCCGCAGTGCGAATTTTTTCGTTCTTCGTTTGAGTTCTTCTCGATCCATAGTCCGAATTTATGATTTGTGGTTTGTGATTTATGAATAGTTCAGTGCGCAGGCAACACCCGCCCCGCGATGGACAAACTGGGTTTTAAATCATAAATCATAAATCATAAATCATAAATTCTTCTGATTTCCTACCTAGACATTTCCTTACGACGGGCAAGGTTGCCTTATGCGCAAGGTGGTGGTGATTGGGGGATCGACTGGGGCAATTGATGCCTTTTGCAATCTTTTAAAGCAGTTACCGCAGGACTTTTCGGCGCCGATCATGGCGGTCATTCACATTGGCGAGGGCGCCAGCGTGCTGCCGGACATTCTGCAGCGATGCACCAAACTGAAGGTTGTCAGTCCCGCAGGCTCTGAACCGATCGCCGAGGGGACGGTCTTTGTGGCGCCCGCCAATCGGCACCTCTTGGCGCGGGACGGTTGTGTGCTATCCACTCATGGCCCGCGGGAGAACCGGCATCGGCCGGCCATTGACACTCTGTTTCGCAGCGTCGCGCGCAATTACCGCTCCAAAGTCATAGCGGTCATTCTGTCCGGGGCGCTGGATGACGGAGTGGCCGGCTGCCTGGCTGTTGAAGCACGAGGCGGCACGATCATCGTCCAGGATCCCGCCACCGCCCAGAATCCGGAGATGCCGAGCAACGTTCTGCGCGCGGTTAGCGCCAATTATCGCGCTTCTTTGGAGGAGATCGCCCGGCTCCTTTCCAAACTGAGCAAAGAAGGCGAGCCCGGGCCCGAGAAAACCCCCGAGCCTGCCGAGTGCGCGGGGCTTGAAGAAGAAGACGGCTTCCCCACAACTGAACCGTTCGCCCAGACCTGCCCGGAGTGCGGAGGTTCGTTGCTCAAGGTCGAGCACGGCGACACTGAGCAGTGGCGCTGCAATGTAGGACATTTCTATACCCTGGAATCATTCTCTCTGGCGCATAGCAACGCCCTGGAACGCGCTCTTTGGGTCGCCCTCCAACGACTCAATGAGCAACGCTCACTCCAGGACCATCTCGCCAAGCGCTCCACCAATACGTTCATGCAGCGCCGTTACCAGGAAAACGCCGCCGCAGCAGCAGAGGATATGCGGTTGCTAAAAGAAATCCTCGCAAGGTTATAACCCACTTTGTCTTTCACTTTGTCTGTTTGGTCTGTAGTCCGTAGTTCGTAGTCGGTAGTCCGTGGCTCGCGTAGCCCACTCCGTCGCTTCTTCTGACTCATTCGTCTGTCCCCATTCGTCTGTCTCAATTCGTTTGCCCTTTCATTGTTTCTTTGTTCCTTTGTTGTTCATCAATCAGACAAAGTGGAAGACAAAGTGAGAGACAAAGTGCTGCTTTTATGCGCTATGCGCTCACTTTTCTGTCGGCTTTGTCCAGTCCTTTGTTACCTTCGTTTGCTTCTGTGAAGAAAACTTTATGGCTTATCCTGCCCCTACTCCTCGTGGGACCCGCCGCATTTCCCCAGGATGTCACCAATCTCTGGGCCACAGAGATTTACAACACGAGCGATTCGGCCCCCGCGATTTCCGACGATGGCACCATATATTTCGGCGTCTTCGATGGCCATTTTTGGGCGCTGAATTCGAACGGCAGCCGGAAGTGGGTTTTCCGCGCCGCCAGTGAGATCCGGTCCGCGCCGGCCTTGGGCGATGATGGTACCATTTACTTTGGCAGCCGCGACCGCAAACTCTACGCGCTGCAGCCTGATGGCAAAAAGAAATGGGAATTTAAAACCGGCGGATGGGTGGATTCCTCGCCTGCTATTGGGACCGATGGCACAATCTACTTCGGCTCATGGGATAAAAACTTTTATGCGCTCAAGCCAGACGGCTCGAAAAAATGGGAATTTCTCACGAGCGCTCTCATCACCTCTTCACCTGCGATCGGCAAAACGGGCAAAATCATTTTCGGATCACACGATAAAAAGTTCTACGCCCTGGCGCCGGATGGTTCCAAAGCCTGGGAGTTCGCCACAGGCGGTCCCATCATATCGTCGCCTGCCATCGCGGAGGACGGCGGCCTTTATTTCACTTCCCTGGACGGCTCGCTGTATGCCCTGAACGCCGATGGCCACCTGCGCTGGCGCTTGCACACCGGCGGAGCCACGGAGTCCTCTCCGTCAATCGGCGAGGACGGCACAATCTATGTTGGCGTCAACGACAGGCTCTGGGCGGTGACACCGGACGGACACAAAAAGTGGGATTGGGGGGACGGAACCCGGATACTTGTCACGCCACTGGCTGCTTCGGATAATTCGGTTTGTTTCGCAGCCTGGTATGGAACGATATTTGATCTCGGCCCGGGCCCGGCGCCCAAATGGAAATTGTTCCTGTGCAACAACCATCCCTACGCATCGCTTGCGCTGGCCAGGGACGGAACACTTTATTCTCCGGACTGCTCGCACGAGTTCCACGCTCTGGCCACTTCCCTGCGCCTGGCAAACAGTTCCTGGCCAAAATTCCGGGCCAATCTGAGGAATACTGGGAATGTGCAGAAATGAAGGGAGGCCGATCGGCCGAGAAGCGCCATAGGGGCGCAGCATTTATGCCTCCTCTTAACCCACATTTTTCCATTGCGAACGATTAGCTCCAACGGGCGGAGCGTAATTTGAACCCCGTAGGGGACCCTACGGGGTTTGGCAGCGGTTATCGCGGCGCAGGTGCTATAAACAGGGCACCCCTACGGGGTTTGACGGTTCCAACACCTCCGACAGGGCTTGGCGATTAATCGTGCTCAAGCTTCGGTCAGAGAGATGTGGCTAATGACGAGCACTTATGCCGGTTCACCCGCGAAATGTTAACTGCGCGTCCTGAATTCTCATGCACCCGCAAATCTCCCCAGGCCTTCCCGATGCTGAGGCAGACCTTCACCGTGCCAGGTATGCCAGGAATCGTGCAGGCTCCCAAGAAAACCGTCCAACTGCCCTAACAAACGGTTGCGCTCGGCGCCCTCCACTTCTGCCGATTGCAGCAGAGTCAGCCCTAATTGCTCTCCCTGGCTCATCAACAGAAACAGCACGTAACGATGCTCGCGCAACTGCAAGTCCGACGGCGGCTCACTCCGCAGAAAGCGATCCTGCTCCATCTGCTGAAAGTCCACGTAGGCTTTCCGCCATTCTTCGAATTCGAACCGCCATTCTGCCAATGGATCATCGGGATGCGTCATTCGAGCCGTTATAGCCCGAATCTCGCGGCTGGAAACCTCTGTCCGAAACCCGGGAGGTTGGTTGATTCTCATGAGCCAGAACTTACGAGCATTTCAGACGATGGTCAACCTTCCCTCTGCGAGGCCAGTTGCGAGGCATGCGCTTCGATTATTCCTGTCTGGCAAGCACAGTAGCGCAGGTTTCCAACGTTGGAACCTTGCGCTACGGGCGCAGGCCGCTTGCTTTCTTTCTCCGTTCCCTCTGTTTCCTCCTGTAAGCTTCTTCCATTGAACATCCAGGAAGCAACCGCACGGTATGAAGCCTGGCTGCGGCAACAAATCCCGCTGTTGCCCGCCGATGTGCGGCTCAAGCACCGCCGCATGGCCGAAAGTCCGTTCCCGTTCCTCCGCGCCACATTCTATCGCTGGGCCCAGTTGTGGCCACGCATCTGCCCGGAGCTGGCCCGCGCTCCACGCGTTCTGGGCGTTGGCGATTTGCACGCCGAAAATTTCGGGACGTGGCGCGATACAGAGGGACGTTTGATCTGGGGCGTAAACGATTTCGACGAAGTCGCGCCCATGCCTTACACGAATGATCTTGTCCGTCTCGCTGCAAGCGCCTCTTTGGCGATCCGGGAGAACGATCTGTCTTGCAACAGTGCTTCAGCCTGTGAAGCGATGCTGATCGGGTACAAAGAGTGCATTAAAAAAGGCGGCGAGCCTTTCGTGTTAGCCGAACGACATGGCTGGCTTCGTGAAATGGCAACCAACAAACTCCGCGACCCGACTGCCTTTTGGCAAAAGCTAACCGGCCTTCCGTCTGTACGGACCGCAGTTCCCCCCGCCATCAAGTCAATCCTTCGAGAAGCTCTGCCCGAAAAGAACCTGGCTTTCCGAATCGTTCATCGCCAGGCGGGGCTCGGAAGCCTGGGCCGCAGACGTTTTACCGCCCTGGCCTTCTGGGATGGCGGCTGGATTGCTCGCGAAGCAAAGGAACTTCGCGCCTCTGCCTGGCTATGGCCGGCCTCGTCGTCCGAGAAATCAATCCTATACCAAAAAGCTATCAAGCAGGCTATCCGTGTCCCCGATCCTTACGTTTTCGTCAGAGGCCACTGGCTCATTCGAAGGCTCGCGCCTTATTGCAGCCGTATCGAGCTGTCGTCACTTCCCAAAACAAAAGACGAATTAAAACTTTTTCACGCAATGGGATGGGAGACCGCCAATATCCATCTTGGAACGAAGTGGGCCATACGCGAGATCATCAAGCACTTGCGCAAACAACCCGCCAATTGGCTGCGCAGGGCTACACAGGCGATGACCAAAACCATCATTGCGGATTGGAAAATGTGGGCTGGTCGGAGCGGTTGACAAATCCCAAATCCCGTCAATCCATGTTGCCAATATACGCCAATGGCTTATAGTTAAGTGGTGGACTAAAAACGAACAGGATGACTTAACAGCCGATCAGTTGAAAAAATTAAGAAATCAATTAGCACCATGAGAAAAGAATTGTTCGATGAGTTGTTAGAGAGCGTTAAGCAGGCTGTCGCTATCGAGCGTGGAGAAATGAAGCCGTCCCGTTCATTTACGGTGAATCGGAAAAATGATGTTGCGGCCGTCCGCGCCAAGCTCGGTCTGTCGCAAAATAAGTTCGCGGCGCTTTTGGGCATTAGCCCCGCCACGTTGAAGAATTGGGAACAAGGGCGACGGCGTCCCGCTGGCGCGGCCAAAGTGCTGCTCAGGGTGGCCAGCCGTCATCCAAGGCTCGTCCTCGAGGCGGCAGCTTGAGCCAATCTCGCACGAGTTCAAACGATCGCCCCCCGTTTTCTCAGGACTGCCTCTAGAGCTTTGTCCATCAGCAGATCGGCCAGAGGCTTCGTGATCTCATCGAGAGCGGCGCAGGCGTCCTGGAGTTGACGAGTATCGCCTATCCCGGCATCTGGCCGTTCGGCAGCTAAAGGAGCATCCACGTGACGCAGCGCTTCCTCGACTCGCGCACTGTAGTCGGCGTCCAACTCATCTCGGCAGTCGGCCAACCCTTTTCGCGTAGCCTTTACGAGCTCGGTCGCTTTCATTTTCGCCTCGATCCAGCGCCGCGCCGCGAGATCTTCAAAGGCGTGCTCGACGGACTCCTCGACCATCCTTTGCACGGCGCTGTCATCCACGTCCACGGCTGATTTCATCTTCACCTTTTCTTCGTGCCCTGTTTTGGTGTCGCGTGCTAGGACGTGCAGGATCCCGTCTGCATCAATTTCAAATTGAACGCCGATCCGAGGCACTCCTCGCGGTGCCGCTTCGAAATCCAGCGTAAAGCGTCCCAGGCTCCAGTTGTCGGCGGCGCGTTCCCGTTCGCCCTGGAGCACGTGGACGAGCACCTGGCGCTGATTGTCCACGGCCGTGGTGAACATCTCGCCGGCTTTTACTGGAATCGTCGAGTTGCGAGGGATGATCACGTTCATCAGTCCGCCAAAGGTTTCGATGCCCAGCGAGAGTGGAGTTACGTCCAGCAGCAACACGTTGCGAAATCCACCCGAGAGAATCTCCGCCTGAATGGCCGCTCCCAAGGCCACGGCCTCGTCCGGATTCTGCGAAGTATTGAGTTGCGGCCCTTTCGCACGATGATACTCCGAGCCGAGCCGAAGTGTGCCACGTGTTTCTTCAAATTCCGCGCAGCCGAACAGTTCGCTGACGAAGCGGCGCACCAGCGGCATCCGCGTTTGCCCGCCCACAAGAATGACCTGGTCGAGGTCTTTCGGTTCCAGTTTCGCGTCGGCCAGCGAGCGCAGGCAATGGGAGCGCGTCCGGCCAATGATGCCCCGCGTCAGGTCCTCAAGCTTCGTCCGGGTGAGTTTGTAATTGAAGCTGAAATCAGGCGTCAGGAAAGGCAGCAAAATCTCGGTCTCGCTCTCGCTGGATAATCGGATTTTCGCCACTTCCGCCGCTTCACGAATGCTCGAGAGTATCCGTAATTCCTCTTCGTAGCAGCCGAGGTAACGAGGCTCTATATTTTCCCCTCCCTTAGGTCCCGCCGCCTTTAGCCCATGTAACTTACTAAGCCTATTTAACTCATTTAACTCTTCTGCTCGACCCTCGACCCTCGACCCTCTTATCTCGGGTCCGCCCGCTGCTCGAATTTTTTCTATCAAAAACTCCACGATTCTCGTATCCAGGTCGTCTCCTCCAAGTCGGGTATCGCCGTGTGTGGCGAGCACTTGGAAGACGCCTTCGTTCAACTCTAGTATCGAAAGGTCAAATGTGCCGCCGCCAAGGTCGTAAACCGCGATTTTCGAACGGTCCTTGAGCTTGTCCAATCCGTACGCCAGCGCCGCAGCCGTTGGCTCGTTCAGGATGCGTTCCACGGTGAATCCGGCGAGTTCGCCTGCTTTGCGCGTGGCATTGCGCTGCGCATCATTGAAATAAGCCGGCACGGTGATAACCGCCCGGGTAACCGGCTCCCCTAAGCTCGCCTCGGCATCGCGCTTCAGTTTCTTCAGCACCTCGGCCGAGATCTCTTCCGGGGTGTAGGCGCGGCCATGGATATCAATGTTCACTGGTCCAGCACCTTCGCCCCGCAACGGATACGTTACCAGCATTTCCTCCTTGGAAATCTCTGTTCCCCGGCGGCCCATGAAACGCTTGACTGAATAGACTGTTTCCAGGGGCTTGATCACTCGCATACGGTTGGCTGCATACCCGGCCACAGGTGGCGTGGCGGAGGCAGGAAAATGAACTACAGAAGGCGTCAGCCGGCGCCCGTCGGAGTCCGCAATTACGAATGGGATGCCCGAATCCACTGTGGCCACCAGCGAATTGGTCGTGCCCAAATCTATGCCAACAATCTTGTTCACTTGTTAATCGAGATAAATGTGTTACAAAACGCCTTGCGTTCAGTTGCTCGATAATTGCAATGAAACCACGAATAAACACGAATGGACACTAATGAATTCGTGTTCATTCGTGGTTCAATTATTTGCGAACTGTCCACACCACGTAATCTAACCTCTTAACCTGTGCTTTGCATCGTCACTGCCGGCCCAACCTATGAACCACTCGACTCGGTTCGACGGCTCACGAATTTCTCCACGGGCCGACTTGGTTCAGAGTTGGCCGCGTTCCTGGCGTCTCGAGGCCACGAAGTCAGGCTGCTTCTGAGTGAGTTGGCCCAGGCGAAGACGAATTTTCCAGCTAATAGACGCACCGAATTGTTCACGACTACTTCCGACCTGGCCGAGCGGATCCACGCCCTGTCGAGCAGCCCGGTGGACGCGGTTTTCCACGCCGCCGCCGTGAGCGATTTTCGCTTCGGCAAAATTTGGGCCGGTGCACTCGAAGGCCAGCCCACCGAAATTAAATCCGGCAAAATCTCGACACGAGAGGGCGCGCTGCTGGCCGAGTTAGTTCCCACCACCAAAATAATTGCGCAACTGCGTGGCTGGTTTCCAAAGGCCCGCCTGGTCGGGTGGAAATATGAGGTGGATGGAGATCGCGCTGCAGTGATTCGGTTAGGACAAGAGCAGATATCAGAATGCAAGACCGACGCCTGCGTGGCGAACGGACCGGCGTACGGGGCGGGCTTTGGCCTCGTGCAGGCGGATAGCGCCTGCGAGCATGCGCCAGATGAAGCGGCCTTATTTCAGGCTCTGGAGCATTTCATCCGCAAAACGAAAACATGACCCAGCCTGCAGATGCCACGAAGATGCCAAAGGCCTCGGCTCTGTCCCGCCCCGTCTCCTCCCTCTTCGGCGTGGGTCCCGAACGAGCCGAGTTGTTAAAGAAGCTGGACATCCTCAGCGTTGAAGATCTGTTGCTGCACCGGCCAAGGCGTTACGAGGACCGAAGAAGGTTCAGGCCGATCGCCGATCTGCAGACCGCAGGCGGCGCGACGACTCGGGGAATCGTCGTGGCCATGGGCGTCAAATGGTTCAAGCGCCACACCAAATCTATTTTCGAAATCGTGCTGGATGATGGCACGGCGCGCCTGCATTGCCGCTGGTGGAACCTGCCGTTTATGGAGAAGTATTTCAAAAAAGGCGACGAGGTCGTCGTGTTCGGAAAACTCGAATCTGTGAAGCCCCGCACAATGGACCATCCCGAGACCGAGGTCATCGAAAGCGGAGAAGAACAATTCATTCATTTCAACCGAATCACGCCGGTCTATCCGATGACCGAGGGCCTGACGCAACGGTGGATGCGGGGGCTTATCTGGAGAACGCTTGGCGAGTGCGGAATGCGGAGTGCGGAGTTCGGCATGGAAACCCCGAAGCGACAAGGCGACGAGTCTCGGGGAACCGGGAAGCAGGGCTCAGGGTTCAGGGTTCAGGCTCCCAGTGCGGATCCGAAATCCGGCATCCAGCATCCAGTATCCAGCATCAAGCATCCGCCGCTTTCCGATCGCCTCCTTTCTCTTACCCGCACAGAAGCGATCCGGATGCTACACTTTCCCGAGGAGACGGAGGATGCGGAACTTGCGCGGCAACGCCTGGCGTTGGACGAGTTCGTCGAGATGCAGCGCCAGATTCGACTGCGACGCACAACTTTTGAGAGCAAATCCGAGGCTTTTCCTTGCGGGGGAGACAATCACCTTATCAAACCTTTCCTGGCGCAACTTGGGTTTCGGCTCACCGAAGCGCAAACTGCCGTCTTGCGGCAGTTGCGCAAGGACATGGCCGGTGCTCACCCAATGCGGCGGTTGCTCCAGGGGGACGTCGGCTCGGGCAAAACCGTTGTGGCCGCCTGCTGCGCCCTCATGGCGCTGGAAAGCGGCTACGAGGTCGCGCTCATGGCGCCGACAGAAATCCTGGCTGAGCAGCATTTCGGAAATTTCAAAAAGTGGTTCGGACCGCTAGGAATCCCGGTGGAACTGCTGACTGGAAGCCGGAAAACGGTTGAGAGTCCAATGTCCAAAGTCCAAAGTCCAAAGTCGAAAACCGACGGTCGGGAGTCGGGGGGCGAGGCGGACACACGCAAGACGCAACACGCAACACGGATCCAGAATCCAGCATCCAGCATCCAGCATCCGGCATCCAGCATCCAGCATCCGGTCGCTCCGACCCTCTTCGTCGGCACTCACGCTTTAATCGAATCCGGTTTCGCCCCGGAGAAGCTCGGACTGGTCATCATTGACGAGCAGCATAAGTTTGGGGTATCGCAGCGCGAACAACTTCTGCGCAAGGGACATTACCCGCACCTGCTCGTGATGACCGCGACGCCGATCCCGCGCACGCTGGGCCTGACCGTCTATGGCGACCTGGACATTTCGCTGCTCGGAGAGATGCCGCCCGGTCGTGGTCGAGTCCGGACATTCGTGCGAACGGCTGACAGGCTGCCGAAAGTCTGGGCGTTTATTCGCGACAGACTAAAGGAAGGCCGGCAAGCGCTGGTAATCTATCCGCGTGTGGAGGATACTGGCCAACCCGACACGGAGCGCGGACATTCCTGTCCGCAGCAAATTCCGAACGACCGCGGCAGAACAATACGCGTCTCAACCGGAGATAAGGACGTTGGTGCGGACAAGAATGTCCGCGCTCCGCTCAAGGCCGTCACCCGCGAATTTGAAAACGTGCAGAAGGCGCTCGAACCGTTCCGGGTTGGCCTTTTGCACGGGCGCCTTCCAGGCAGCGAAAAAGAGAAAGTCACAGCCGAGTTTCGATCAAACGAGATCCAGGTTCTGCTCGCCACGTCGCTTGTCGAAGTGGGATTGGACGTCCCGAACGCGACGATCATGCTCATCGAGAATGCGGAGCAGTTCGGCTTGGCGCAGCTCCACCAAATGCGTGGCCGCATTGGCCGCGGCCCGCATGATTCTTATTGCATTTTGGTCGCCGCTTCGACAACCACCGAATCTGAGGAACGCCTTCGAACGCTGGAAGAAACCACGGACGGCTTCCGAATTGCGGAGACCGATCTCGCCCTGCGCGGCCCGGGCGAATTACTCGGCCACCAGCAAAGCGGCGCGCCCAGACTCCGCTTCGGCGATTTGTCGAAAGATTGGCTCTTGATTAAAAAAGCGCGGGAAATTGTTACCGCAATGTAGCAGCCGAGGCTTGCCGCGGTGAAGCTCTGCGGAAGCAGGTAACGAGCCTCTGTTTTTCTGACCTCTGATCTCTGTCCTCTGTTCTCTGATCAGAGTGTCGTCACCTCATTACGGAAGTTTATGCGACAAAAGACGTTTTTGGTCGTTAGCTAACCTAATAACAACACCCCATAACTTTTTACTTGTTCTTTTGGATATTATGGTCAACTATGCTTCCACTATGAAAAGGCTATACACCCTTATCGCACTATTGGGCTTGGTTAGTATGCTGGCAGGTTGCAGCGACAACACTTCAACCAGCACCCCGCCCAGCACAAACGCTGCTCCGGCGGCGCCCAGCACCAACGCTCCTAAGTAAGACATTTCCTCAAAGCTGTTTTGGGAATGTCGACATTCAGGCCGGGCAAAGATTTGCCCGGCTCTTTTTTTGAGGAGCGCCGAATTCCATTTCGGCGCGATCAGAGAGCAGCTTGTCGCGCCGAAACGGAGTTCGGCGCTCGGTGTATAAGGTCGGCGCCGGCGCCACTGCGCCGCTGTAACTATGTAACCATTTAACCCATTTAACCATCATATCCTTACCTTAAACTCCTCCCCCTTCTTGAGCGACGCCGCAAATCCCGCCAGCAATTTCGGAATAAGTTTCAAGTCCTTCAGGCTAACCACTTCCACCGGCGAATGCATGTAACGGTTGGGCAGACTCACCAGCGCGCTGGCGATTCCTCCGCGTGTCCAGAAAATCGCGTCCGTGTCCGTACCGCTTGTCGAGGACATCGCCTCGTGTTGCAGCGGGATATCCTTGGCTTTCGCCACCGCTTCGAGCCGCGCGACAACCTCCGGATGGTTGCACCCGCCGTGCGTCAGCGAAGGGCCTTTGCCAACCCTCACGTCGCCATGCTGTGCCTTGTTCATGTTCGGATAATCGGTGGCATGCGTCACATCCACTACGATCGCCAGATCGGGCTTTAGCGAATAAGCAATCTGCCGCGCCCCAAGCAACCCGACCTCCTCTTGAACGTTTGAGACCGCGCACACCTCCGCCTGCACTTTCTCCTTCCCCTCTCGCAACAAACGCAACGCCTCCGCCACGGCGAAAGTTCCGATTCTATTATCGAAAGCCCGCGCCACAACCATGTCGTTGCGCAGCAAATCGAACTCATCCGCCAGCGTAATGGGATCACCAATCTGAACCACTTTCTCGGCCTCCTTGCGGCTGCCCGCGCCAATATCAATAAACAAATCGTGAATCTTCGGAGGCTTGGGATCTTTCTCATCCCTCATCAAATGAGGGGCCACGTTGCCAACCACGCCCTTCACCGCTGCCTTGCGATTATGGATCAGCACTCTCTGCGCTTTGGTGATGGCCGCATCCACACCACCCATTTTCCGCACATAAATGAAGCCCTCCTCATTGATGAAGCTGACTGACATCGCAATCTCATCCGCATGGCCAGCCAGCATCAGCCGCGGCGACCCGCCTTTGTTCAGCACGGCCACGCAATTGCCATAGGCGTCAGAAAAAGTTTCATCCGCGAATTCTTTTACATAATCCAACCACACCCGCTGCCCCCGCGCCTCATGGCCAACGGGGCTGGGAGTGTTGACCAAGGTCCGTAAAAAAGTAAGTGATTCATCTCGCATATTCATTATTCAACCGAGGACACCCTCGCGTGGAAAGAAAAAAGGAATAGCTTGATCGCCTGGCGCAAAATTTTGTCGTCCTCGTCCTCGTTCTCGCCTGCCCCGCCATAGCTTTAGCGAAGGCGGGTCCTCGTCCTCGAAAGCTTCTGGCTCCGATTTTCTACCTTCGACCATGGTTTTGCCGCACCGGACACGATCGTAACGATCCTTGCTTTTTAGGCAAAGAATGAGCGCGCTGGAGTATTCGAAACGTTGCTGCGGACAGGAATGTCCGCGCTCCGGTTGTGGCTTTGCCGCGCCTTGTTTGTCCGTGGTTAACAACTCTTCGATCGAGACCGCCGTTCAAAAACCCCTTGCGCCTGCCGAGTTCGGCCTGTAATTTTCCTCGCCTTTGGGCGCACCCATAGCTCAATTGGATAGAGCATCTGACTACGGATCAGAAGGTTTCAGGTTCAACTC